>JBFINI010000299.1:0-4499 GCA_041611275.1 Burkholderiaceae bacterium | reverse complement strand
GGCTCAGACCGCGCTGCGCAGCTGTGGCGGTAGCCTGCCGGAACTCGTCGTCGGTGAGCGGCCGGTCGACCTGTGGGTACTCGCCGGCCCGGTAGCAGGGGCGGTACTGGTCCATCAAATTGACGTAGGTGTGGCGCGAGATTGCGTCGGCGAGAAAGGCCAGCACCTGCTCGGTACCGGCGATCCCGCCCGGCAGCACCAGATGGCGCACCAGCAACCCGCGCCATGCGATGCCGTGCGCGTCGATGGCCAAATCGCCGACCTGGCGGTGCATCTCGCGCACGGCCGCCTGGTTCACCACCACGTAGTCACGCACCCGGGAGTAGCGGCGCGCAAGTTCGGAATCGCCATACTTCATGTCCGGCATGTAGATGTCGACGATGCCGTCGAGCAAGGCCAGTGCCTCCGGGCTGTCATAGCCGCCGGTGTTGTAGACGATCGGCAACCGCAGGCCGCGCGCAGCAGCCGCATGCACGGCGGCGACGATCTGCGCCACCACGTGGCTCGGTGTCACCAGGTTGATGTTGTGGCACCCCTGCCGCTGCAGCTCCAGCATGAGCTCGGCGATTTCGTCTGGGGTCATCTCGCGCCCGCTGGCCCGTTGCGAAATGTCCCAGTTCTGGCAGTACACGCAGCGCAGATTGCACCGCGAGAAGAAGATGGTGCCGGAGCCGCGCCAGCCACGCAGGCAGTCTTCTTCGCCGTGGTTGCCAGCTACGGCGCCCACCACGGCGCGTTCGCCGATACGGCAGACCGCACCGGCGATGGTCAGGCGCCGGTTCACATGGCAGTAGCGCGCGCACAGATCGCAGTCTTCGAGCTGTTGCCAGGCGCGCTCGACGCGCCGGCTCAGCTCGCCGATGGTGTGCAGCCGCCGGTAGGCAGGCTCGAAGTCGGTCGCGGGCAGAAACGGTCGCATCGATGCCGAGTCTAGTGAAGACCGATGCGTGCGAAGAACGGTGTGGACGCCCTCGCCGATCGAGCCGTGGAAACGCGGACGGTCGGCCTCGACACCCGCCTTCTTGTTCGCATTTTGGCTGCGGATGACGAATCGCCGCTCGGAGGGGCGCGGTCCGAAGGCCGATCTCCGCCGGCGCCTGCGACCGCGGTCGGTTACGTCTGGCCCTTCAGCGCCGATTCGAGCCGCTTGCAGACGGTGCGCAGGACCTTGAGCCGGGCGAAGTTCTTGTCGTCGGCCTCGACCAGCGTCCACGGCGCGTTGCCGCTACTGGTACGGTCGACCATGTCGCATACCGCGGCGTGGTAGGCGTCCCACTTCTTGCGGTTACGCCAGTCCTCGTGCGTGAGCTTGTGGCGCTTGAACTCCACGGTCTCGCGTTGCTTGAACCGCTTCAGCTGCTCCTCGCGGCTGATCTGCAGCCAGAACTTGACGATCACGGCGCCGGCACCGGCGAGCTCGTGCTCGAAGTCATTGATCTCGGCGTAGGCGCGCAGCCAGTCGGCCTCAGTGCACAAACCCTCGACGCGCTCGACCAGCACGCGGCCGTACCATGAGCGATCGAACACGGCGACCCGCCCCATGCGCGGCACGTGCCGCCAGAAGCGCCACAGGTAGGGTTGGGCGCGTTCTTCCTCGGTCGGCGCTGCCGTCTGGATGATCTGATACTGGCGCGCGTCCATGACCTCGACGATGCGGCGGATGCTGCCGCCCTTGCCCGCCGCGTCGGGTCCCTCGAAGACGCAGATCAGGGAATGCTTGCGAAAGCGCGGCTGGTTGACCAGCCCGGACAGCCGGCCCTGCCAGCGCGCGAGCCGCGCAACGTAGTCCTTCTTGTCGATCCGGCAGGCAAGATCGAGCTCGGTCAGCACGTCGCGGCCGTCGACGCGCGGCGGCGGCGACGGCACCGCCGGCGTCACGGCCCGCGTCTTGCCGGCGAGCTTCTGCCGCAGGGACTCGAGGATCACGCTGCCGACGGTCAGCGAGCGGTAGCGGTCGTCGGCGCCCTCGACGATCGTCCACGGCGCCCACGGTGTGTTGGTCAGGCGCAGCACATGGCCGGCGACACGCACCAGCTTGTCGTAGGTCTTCAGGCGCTGCCAGTTCCAGCGGGTGACCCGCCAAGCGGTCTTCGGGTTCTTCTGCAGCGACTTCATGCGCTGCTTCTGCGCGTCCTTGGTCAGATGGAACCAGAACTTCAGGACCAGCGCGCCTTCGTTGACCAGCATCGCCTCGAAACGGTTGATCTGGCCGATGCGCTGCTCGAGCGCAAAGCGGCCCGTCTTGCCTTCGATCGCATCGTGGATCGGATCGGAGTACCAGGAGCCGGCAAAGATGCCGATCCGTCCCTTCGGCGGCAGCGCGCGCCAGTAGCGCCACATCGGCGGTCGCGCGCGTTCTTCATCGGTCGACGCGGAGAACGCGAGCGTCGACATGAAACGCGGGTCCATCCACGCGTACAGATCGTTGATCGTCTCGCCCTTGCCGCCGCCGTCCTGGCCGCTGACGAGCACGATGACCGGAAACTCGCGGCGCTGCCCGAGTTCGAACTGCGCATCGAGCAGGGCCGAACGCAGGCGCGGGATTTCCCGGCGCCAGGTGTCCTTGTCGATCCGGTGGCCCAGTTCCGCCGATTCGAACACGATCGCCCCCCCTGCCAGATCCGTGAGTGTCGCGGTCATCACCGCCGACGCGAACTCTACTGTCGGCGTACACGATTGTGCGGTCATCGTGCCACGCTCTGCACTGCCCGCCGCTGCCAGGGGCGGCGCGCGCGGGCGTCTGTCGACGCATGCAGCGGAAGTCGGTCAGTGACGGTCGCCGATTGCGCGAAACGTTTTACGATTGCCGCTGAGCCCACTGCGGAGCACGCCGTTGTACGTTACGCTGGTTCACGTCGTCGTCAAGCCCGAGGCGGTCGACGCGTTCGTCGCCGCCACGCGCGTCAACCACGAGGCTTCGGTGCGCGAGCCGGGCAACCGCCGCTTCGATGTGCTGCAGTCGCCGGACGATTCCACGCGCTTCATCCTCTACGAGGCGTATGCCAGCGCCGAGGACGCCGCCGCGCACAAGCAGACCGCGCACTACGCACAGTGGCGCGATGCGGTCGCGCCGATGATGGCCGAGCCGCGCAAGGGCGTACCGATGCACGGCCTTTGTCCGAGCGGTTGATGAGCACGCCGAATTCCATCGCGCCGTTTGCGATCGCGCGGCTGCCGCGCATTGAGTTCGGCGCCGGCGCTTTAAGCAAGCTGCCGACAGCGGCAGCACGCCACGGCACACGCCTGCTGCTGGTGACCGGCGCGCGGTCGTTCGTTGCCTCTCCGCACGCCGAGCCGTTGTACGCGGCGCTGCGCGAGCGCGGCTGTCAATGGGAAACGGTGCAGGTTGCCGGCGAACCGTCGCCCGAACTGGTCGACGAGACCGTGCGCGCCTTTCGCGGCGCCGATATCGATGCGGTGATCGGCATCGGCGGCGGCAGCGTGCTCGATGCAGCCAAGGCGATTGCCGGGCTGCTCGTGCCGGGCAACTCGGTGCTGGATCACCTCGAAGGCGTCGGACCCGAAATTCCTTATCGCGGCCCGGCCACCCCGCTCATTGCGGTGCCGACCACCGCCGGCACCGGCTCCGAAGCCACCAAGAACGCGGTGCTTTCCAGGCATGGCGCCGACGGCTTCAAGAAGTCGTTCCGCGACGACGCGCTGGTGGCCGAGGTGGCGATCGTCGATCCCGATCTGCTCGCCGGCTGTCCGCCGGAGCTGATCGCCGCCAACGGCATGGACGCGTTCACGCAGCTGCTCGAATCGTACGTGTCGACGCGTGCCAACGCATTCACCGATGCGCTCGCAATGTCGGGATTGGGCGCGGCGCGCGACGGCCTGCTCGCGTGGTACGACGGCGGCGCCGCGGCGGACGCGGCGCGCTCGCGCATGGCCTACGCCTCGCTCATGTCGGGCATGTGCCTGGCGCAGACCGGGCTCGGCTCGGTGCACGGGCTCGCTTCACCGCTTGGCGCGTTCTTCCCGATCGCGCACGGTGTGGTGTGCGGCACGCTCGTCGCCGCGGCGACGCGCGTCAACGTCGAGGTGATGGAAACGCGCGATCCGGACAATCCGGCGCTGGCCAAATACGCCGAGATCGGCCGACTGCTGAACGGTTCCGCGGGCAGCACGGCCGCGGAAGATCGACGCAATCTGGTGCGATTGCTGGAGACGTGGACGGCGCGCCTGTCGCTGCCGACGTTGTCCGCGCTGGGCGTGGCGGCGAACGACGTCGAGCGCATCGTCGCCAACAGCCGCGGGTCGAGCATGAAGACCAATCCCGTCGTGCTCACTGACGACGAGATCCGCCGCGTGGTGACCGCGCGCCTGTGAGCCATGCGCTTCGGCCCGCGGTGCCAGGCCGGCGCGGCGGTCGAAACGACACGCTGCAAACCGGAGCGCTTCGTTGCGTCGGCCGCTACTTGCCCCCTTCGACCGCCTCCCGATACAGATGCACGTCACGCTGCGGAAACGGGATGGTGATCCCGCCCTTCTCCAGG
>JBFINI010000298.1:0-4525 GCA_041611275.1 Burkholderiaceae bacterium | reverse complement strand
GCTGCGCGGCACCTACGCCGGGCTGGCGCAGCCGGTCGTGATCGATTACCTGAAAAAGCTCGGCGTCACGACGCTGTCGCTGCTGCCGATCCACCACGCGCTGACCGAGGAGCGGCTGGCGCGGCTGAAGCTGGCTAACTACTGGGGCTACAACACGCTCGCGTTCTTTTGCCCGGACCCGCGCCTGTCGAGCACACCGGACGACGGCGGTGCGGCGCGGCGCGAGTTCCGCGCGATGGTCGAAGCCCTGCACGCGGCCGGCCTCGAAGTCGTCATCGACGTCGTGTTCAACCACACCGCGGAAACCGACGAGACCGGCCCGACGCTGTCGATGCGCGGACTGGATAACGCCTGCTGGTACCGATTGCGGCACGACGATCGCGGCCGTTACGAGAACGTCACCGGCTGCGGCAATACGCTGAACGTCGCCCACCCGCGCGTGACGCAGTTCGTGCTCGACTCGCTGCGCTACTGGGTCCAGGAGATGGGCGTCGACGGCTTTCGCTTCGACCTGGCGCCGGTGCTCGGCCGCACGCACCATGCATTCCATACCCATGCGCCGTTCTTCACTGCGCTCGCGCAGGACCCGATCCTGGCCGGCGCGCACCTGATTGCCGAGCCCTGGGATGCCGGCCATGAGGGTTACCAGCTGGGCCGTTTTCCCGGTCGCTGGCTGGAGTGGAACGACAAGTTCCGCGACAGCGTGCGCCGCTTCTGGCTCACCTGCGGCGTCGGCCGCGGTGAATTCGCGCGCCGCTTCACCGCCTCGAGCGACCTCTTTCACCACGGCCACCGCGGGCCGCTGGCGAGCGTGAACTTCGTCGGGGTGCACGACGGCTTAACGCTGGCCGACGTGGTGCGATACGAGAAGAAGCACAACCAGGTCAATGGCGAGAACAACAACGACGGCCGGGCCGACGAGATCGCCGCCAACTGCGGGGTCGAAGGGCCGAGCCACGATGCGGCGATCGAGGGCGTGCGCGGGCGCGTGCAGCGCGCGATGCTGGCCACGCTGCTGCTGGCCCAGGGCACGCCGATGCTCAACGCCGGCGACGAGATCGGCAACAGCCAGCAGGGCAACAACAATGCCTACTGCCAGGACAACCCGGTCGGCTGGATCGACTGGCAGCATGCCGACCGCGACCTGATGGCCTTCGTGCAGCGGGTGCTGGCACTGCGCCGCGCCGAGCCCGCGCTGCGGCACGAGCGCTGGTTTCGGCATGCACCTTGCGGGCCCGGCGAGCGCAGCCTGACCTGGCTGACGCCCGGCGGCCATGAGATGCAGGTGCGCGACTGGCACGAGACAGGCCAGTGCGCCTTTGCCTGTCGCATCGATGCTTCGCCCAAGGAAGCCAGCGCGGCCGCGCAGGCCGGATCCGCGGCGCATGGCTGCCGCCACCTGCTGATCGCCTTCAACCCCGAAGCCACCGCGCAGGCTTTCGTGCTGCCGCCAGGCCAATGGCAACTGGCTCTGGACAGCGCCGGCGAACTCGCCGAAGGTTTCACGCCCGGCCCGGACCACGCGCTCGCGGTACCGGCGCGCGCGCTGGTCGTGTTGCGCGATACCGGCCCGGGCTGAACCGCGCCGGGTTGCGAGCCCGAGCGCGCGGGCGCAGCCTGAGGACCGCTGGCGACACCCGGGCGTCGCTTCGTCGCACGGCGTGGGCGGCCGCGCAGTGCCACGGGTAAGCTAGGGCCGATCCCTCGTACAACCCCCCCGGAGCCCCCTTGACCCGCGTGTTCCGTCTGGCCGCCGCGTGCGGCGTGGCCGTCGTGCTGGCTGCGTGCGGCCGGTCGCCCGACGGCGCCGCCGCGCCGGCGCCGGCTGCGGTGGCCGACGCCGCATCAGCGCCGGTGTTGCTGCTCGCCCCCGAGGATCTGGTCACCGTCGGCCGCGCCGGCAACGCCAGCGGGCCGGTGATCACCGGCTCGCTGCAGCCGGAAAAGCGCGCCGATCTGCGTGCCGAGGTGGCGGCGGTCGTGACCCAGGTGCTCAGGGGCAACGGCGAAGCCGTCAAGCGCGGCGACTTGCTGATGCGCCTGGACGACACCGCGATCCGCGAGTCGCTGCAGTCGGCCGAGGCCGGCGCCCGCGCCGCGCTGCAGGCCTTCGAGCAGGCCGAGCGGCAAGTCGCGCGCCTGAAGACGCTGCAGGCCCAGGGCATGACCTCGGTCCAGGCCCTGGACGATGCCGAGGGGCGGCGCAACGCGGCGCAGAGCGAGTTGGTGGCGGCGCGTGCCCGCGTCGTCAGCGCGCAGCAGCAGCTGCGCCGCACCGAGGTCCGCGCCCCCTTCGACGGCGTGGTCAGCGACCGCAAGGCCTCGGTCGGCGACACCGCCCAGGTCGGCAAGGAACTGCTCAAGGTGATCGACCCGCGCTCGATGCGTTTCGAAGGCCTGGTCGCGGCCGACCGCATGGGCGAGATCAGGATCGGCCAGGCGGTCGTCTTTCGCGTCGCCGGGGTCGACGGGGTGGACTTGAGAGGCAAGGTGCAGCGCATCGATGCCGCGGCCAACAGCGTGACACGCCAGGTCGAGGTGCTGGTGAGCTTCGACGATGCGGCCAGGGCGCCGCGAGTGGCCGGCCTGTACGCCGAAGGGCGCATCGAAGGCAGCGACGCCGCGCGGCCGATGCTCGACGAAAGCCCGATCGTGCGCAGCGGCAATCAGACGCACGTCTGGCGCCTGGGCAAGGACGCTCGCCTGGTCATGGCGCCGGTGCAGCTCGGCGAGCGCGATCCGCGCACCGGCGAGTGGCCTTTGCAGAAAGGCCTGGCCGAGGGCGATCGGATCCTGCGCCACCCGGGCAGCAACGTGGTCGACGGCCAGCAGGTCGAACTGGTCCAGGCGGCTGCCGCCAAGGCCGTGACCGCGAAGTAGCCGGCGCGCGCGATGTTCCTGTCCAACTTCAGCGTCAGGCAGCCGGTGGCGATGATCGTCGTCATCATCACGCTGATGGGTCTGGGACTGCTGGCGTTGACCAAGCTGCGCGTCAACCAGATCCCCGACGTCGAGCAGCCGGTGCTGGTGGTCAACATCAGCTACCCGGGCGCGTCGCCCGAAACCGTCGAGCGCGAGGTGGTCAACCGGATCGAGAAGTCGCTGCAGACCATTTCGGGCGTCGACCGCGTGCAGGCCACGGCCAGCGAGGGCAATGCGCGCTTCGTGATCTTCTTCAATTTCGACAAGCACATGGTCGAGGCCGCCGACGAGGTGCGCAACGCGATCGGCAGCGTGCGCCACAAGCTGCCGACCGAGATTCGCGAGCCGGTGCTGACGCGGCTGGACCCGTCGGCGCAGCCGATCATGCAGCTGGCGCTGTCGTCCACGATCCTGTCGCACGCCCAGGTCTCGCGCCTGGCCGAGGACGAACTCGCCGACCGCTTCCGCGGCATCACCGGAGTCGCTACCGTCAACGTCAACGGCGCGCTGCGGCGCGAGCTGTCGGTCCTGCTGCACGCCGGCAAGCTGCGCGAGTTCGCGCTTTCGGTGACCGAGGTGGTGGCCGCCCTGCGCGCGCAGAACACCACCGCGCCGGTCGGCAAGGTGCGTGGTGCGCTGGAGGACCAGAGCATCCGTCTGGTCGGTCGCATCGAATCGCCGGCGCAGTTCGAGCAGATGGTGGTGCGACGCCGCGGCGAGCAGATCGTGCGCCTGGGCCAGGTCGCCACGGTGCAGGACGGATTTGCCGAGCTGAGCAGTCACTCGCTGCGCAATGGCAACCCCAACGTCGGGCTGTCGGTGACGCGTTCGCGCGAAGCGAGCACGGTGGCCGTGGCCGACCAGGTGCGCCGGCTGGTCGGCGAACTGCAGCAGACGCTGCCGGCCGGGACAACGCTCGAGATCACGCAGGACGGAGGCAAGGACGCGCAGAACAGCCTCAACAACGTGATCCATGCGCTGGTCTTCGGCGCCGGCCTGACGGTCTTCGTGGTCTACCTGTTCCTGAACTCCTGGCGTTCGACGCTGATCACCGCGCTGTCGCTGCCGACCTCGGTGGTGGCGGCCTTCATCGCCGTCTGGCTGTGCGGCTTCTCGCTCAACTTCATGAGCCTGCTCGGCCTGTCGCTGGCGATCGGCGTGCTGATCGACGATGCGATCGTGGTGCGGGAAAATATCGTGCGGCACATGCAGATGGGTTCAGACCGGCGCACGGCCGCGCTGGAAGGCACTGCCGAGATCGGCATGGCCGTGGCTGCTACGACCTTCTCGATCATTGCCGTGTTCATTCCGGTGGCCTTCATGCCAGGTATTTCAGGTGAATGGTTCCGTCCGTTTGCACTGACGGTGACCGCTTCGGTGCTGGTCAGTCTGGTGATCTCGTTTACGCTTGACCCGATGCTGTCGGCTTACTGGGGCGACCCGGCGGACCATCACACCGCGCCGAAGAAGGGGCTGGCCAAAGCGCTGGGGCGTTTCAATGACTGGTTCGACCACCAGGCTGACCGCTATGGCAACGTAATTGCCTGGGCGTTGCATCACCGCATCTGGATGGTATTGATTGCGGTGGGCACGTTCGTCGGCG
>JBFINI010000297.1:0-4531 GCA_041611275.1 Burkholderiaceae bacterium | reverse complement strand
GTAGCCAAAGCCGTCGTCCCAGTCGCCACGATCGAAATCGAAGGCGTCCCAGGCCCAGTTGACGAACGGCTGCCAGCAAATTCGCGGGCCGTACAGATTGTCGCCGGAGCTGTTCAGATCCGGCACGGTGTAGGTACAAGTGGCCATGGTTCAAACCTCCCGGTGATGGCAGCCGCAGGTTCCCGGCGCCGTGTGTGCTTCGCGTCCGCGCGGCGGCGTGAAGCCGCGTTCGCGCCCATCCTCGCGCTCGACCTCGGCAGCGATCTCCTCGATGCGCGCGCGGCGAATGTCGAGCATCCAGTGATCGTCCTTGGGCAGCAGATCCGGCAGCCGCTCGCGCAGCCCGAGATCGGCAGCCGCCTTGATCGCCTCGATCAGGATCGGCTGCGCCGGCCGTGCGGCAACGACCTTCAGCAGCAATTCGGCGATCTCCTCATGCCGGCTCGCCACGCGTTGCAGCGCCTCGACCGCCATCGTGCCCAGCAGCACCGCGCCATCGCGCGGGCCCTCGCAGCCCTGCTGCGGGTCGTGTTCGGGCAAACGCGCCAGCGCGGCACCGACCAAGAAATCGGCCGCCTGCGGCTGACCGACGTCGCCAAGCAAATGCAGCAGGCTCCAGCGCAGGCCGACATCGTCGGCCGGCACTCGCTGCGCGAGCTGCGCCGTGGTCTCGACCGCGTCCTTGCATTCGCGCAGCAGTTCGATCACCCGCGCATAGGCCAGTTCGCCTTCCTTGTCGGCCGCGTGCAGGTGGCGTATGCCTTCGCCGACCAGCCAGGACGTCGCCGAACCATCGAAGTGCCGTCCGCCCTCGTTGCCGTCGGCGCTGTCGCTGCCGTCACTGCGTTTCGAATCGTCATTGCAGACCACCATGAGCTACCTCCTGCTTCGTGCGTTCGGATATCGGGATCTCGACGTCGGTCCTCATCCGCACCGGCCGATGCGATCCCGTCACGATCGGACTTGCCGATCCGCAGCGTCTCCGCGAATTGCGGCGAGACATTGCCACTGCAAGCTACGCAGTGATGCGGTTCGCTACAACGCGACTATTCGACAGGGAACGTCGATGCGGGAGAGTGGGGCGAGAACTGCCGATCGAACGACGCACCGCGACCGAGCGGATTCAGGCGGTACTACATGGAACAGCGAAGATGCTCCCGGCCGATGACGGCACGGCTCGTCAAGCAACGCGATTGCGCAGCGGCTGACCCGCGAGCACGCGTCCGGCCTCTTCTGCCGCGAGCCGCCGAACCTCGTCGGCAGCCTCGCACGAGAAATACGAGTTGTGTGGATTGATGAGCAGCCGGCCGAGGATGCGCGGGTCCTGACGCTGCCAAGCGGCGATCAGCGGCTCACTGCCCGGCGGTTCGATGGGCAACACATCCAGCGCCACGCCGGCCAGCCTGCCCGTGGCCAACGCGTCGAATAACGCCTGCTCGTCGCCAACCAGGCCGCCGCGCGCCGTGTTGACCAGCAGCGCACCCGGCCGCATCCGCGCTATGAACTCGGCGTCGATCATGCCGCGCGTGGTCTCGTCAAGCGGCACGTGCAACGAAACGATGTCGGAGCGCGCAAGCAGGGTCGGCAAATCGGGCACACGCTCGGCACCTTCGCACGCATCCACCGCGGGGTCGACGAAGATTCGTCGAAAGCCGAACGCCACCGCACGTCGCAACACAGCGCTGCCGATCCTGCCCGCACCAATCACACCGAGCGTCAGCGTCGCCGTACGCCGGATGCGCGGCAGCGAGCACTGCTGCCAGCGCGCCGGCTCGGCGTGCAGCACGGCCTCAAGTTCACGCACGCCGCGCACGAAGTCGAGGATCATCGCCATTGCCGTATCGGCGACCTCGGCCGTGCAGTAATCGGGCACGTTGGCGACCTGGACGCCGCGCGAACGACAATCTGCAAGATCGACCTTGTCATAACCGACCCCAAGCCGCACCACCGCCTTCAGCCGCGGATAGCGATCGAGGAACGCGCCATTGACGATTGTCTGATGCACGATCGCCACCGCGATCGAGACGAAGTCGCGCGTACCTCCGCCGACGACGACATCGACACCGAGGATCGAGCGCTCGATATCGGTACCGTCCTCCGGCTCGGCGATCAGGACCTTCAAGACGACGGTTCCGTCGGCCACAGGATCATTTCGGTGAAAGTCGCTCCGTGCAGCCCGTCGCGCAGCCGGCGCTCGCGATTTTCCAACGTCTCCGGATCGCTAGCCACGGCGGCCTGAATCCGGTGCAGCGCCGCCTCGTCAGCGTAGCCCCAGAGCACGACCACGCGCCCGTCGGCGTCACGATAGCGGCCGATGAACCTCGCGCCATGCCTTTCATGTACCGGCTTGACGAGCCGGTGGAAGACGTCGTCCGCCTTGGCAGGGTCAGTGCCCTGCGCTTCGTAAATTCGCAGACGGACAATCATGCACGCGCCGCCTCGCCGAGTTGCGCGAAGAACGGGTCGAGTTCGTTGAACTCGAACCAGTCGGCGCGCTTTGGCAGGCGGTCGATGAAGGCCAGCGCCTGCGCGGTTCCAAGCCGCTTCATCAACGGCTCGACCCATTCCTGCCGGATATTGCGTTCACCGGCGAGGCGATAAAGCGGCATTTCGTCGCCCGGCGCGGGCACGCCGATGACCGCCTCACCCGCCGCAAGCGCGTCAGCCTGCGGTGACAAGTCCGGCCGCGTTCGCATGGCGATGCGCAGCGCGTCGTCGAGGCGCAGGTTGCGGCCGCCGATGCCGGCGCCGGCGATCGAGCCGTCGATCAGTTCGCAGCCGGCCGCGAGCGCCGCCTCGGTGGTCGCGATGGCCAGGCCGAGGTTATCGTGGGCGTGATAGCCGACAGGGCCGTTCCATAAGGCACGAACGGCACTCACCGCCGGCGCGATTTCGGCCGGTTGCAGCGCGCCACGCGAGTCGGCGAGGTAAATCGCGCTGGCGTGGTCGACGACTGCGCGGGTCGCCGCACCGAGCTGCGCTGGCGTGAAGCAGCTGACACTGGTGAAGTTGAACGACACCGCGTAGCCGTGCGCGCGACAGCGGCGCGCCAGATCCACCGCCAGCATCGGTCGGCGCACATCAACGGGAATGCGCAGCAGATCGACCAACCCCGCGCGCGCCTTCAGGACCGCGTCGGGCTGGCTGACGGAAGGCCGGATCATCGCCGCCAGCAGCGCGTCACCGCGCAGGCGCTGCAGCCGGCGCAGCATCGACGGCGGACAGGCCGCCCCTTCTGGCAGCCCCGGCTCATCGTCGAAATAGCCGACTTCGATGATGTCGGCGTCGGCGCCGGCGGCGATCGATATTGCCGCATCGATCTGCGCCGCGCTAAACTGCCAGTCGTTCAGATAGCCGCCATCGCGGACCGTCACATCGAGCACGATCGGGCGCGGACCCGCGGTTTGCAGCAGCTTCAGCATCAGCGCTTCCCCAAGATTCTTCGAGCCTCTGGCCGGCCTACCGCTCAGCCCGGCGACAGCGCGCTGCTGGACACGGGCAGCAGCTGTGCATCTGTGGCCGCATAGACACCATTCTCAACGGTATCGCGCAAAAGCACGGCACCGGCGCCGACCACCGAGCCGCGACCGATCGTAACCTTGTTGCGTACCGTGGCGCCACCGCCGACGAAAGCGTAGGGTTCGACGACCACGCCGCCGCCGAGCGTTACCCGCGAGGCGAGAAAGCAATGATCGCCGAGCACGGCGTGGTGACCGACGATGCAGCCGCTGCCGATGAACACGTTTTCGCCGATCCGCGCGAATGGCTGCACGATGCTCGCCTCACCGATCTTGCAGTGCTCGCCAATCGGGCAGCCGTCCCACACGATCGCCGTCGGGCTGATGTAGCTGAGCAGCCGGTACCCAACCGACTTTGCCTGCGCGCAGCGCTCGGCACGCAGCCGGTTCACCTTCGCATAGCCGATCGCCACCATCATCGAATGCCGCTCGGGCGAGTATCGATGCGCCACTTCGTCGAACGGCACCACCGGAACCCCAAGCAGGCTCGGCTCACGCAGATGCGCCGCGTCGACGGTGAACGCCGCCACCCGATGTCCGGCGCGACCCAGTTGATAGTGCATGACCTGCGCCGTTCCACCGATGCCAAACAGAACGATGTTTGCCAAGCGAAGCTTCCTATCAGTCGTGCCGATGCCGCGCGGCGCGGAAACGCTGCGAATCTAGCATCGGCTTCGGTCAGACCCAGCCGATGCGGCGCAAGGCTTCGTCGCGATCGATCGCCGCTGGTCCGGCGCAAGCCGCAGCCGGCGCTGCTGACACATCAGCGCTGGGTGCTGCCGACGGTGGCAGCCGGAGCGCGCCCGCCAGCGCCCGCTCCTGCGCATCGAGCGTCGGATGCTCGGACACCCACAGGGTCCCGAGGTCATGGGCGCCGACTTCGGCAAGCGCGGTGACGAGGACCGCCGCGGTCAGGCTGTCGCCGCCCTCGTCGAAGAAGCTGCCGGCATCGACGCTGACCGGGCGGCGCAGCGCTTTCGACCAGGCCGCGAGCAGCGCGGCGCGCAGCGGCG
>JBFINI010000296.1:0-4536 GCA_041611275.1 Burkholderiaceae bacterium | reverse complement strand
CGAGACGAATGGCGCCATCGAGCCCGAGGAGTCGATCCGCTACGCGGCGCGCATCCTCGTCGACCAGCTGTCGGTGTTCGCGCAGCTCGAGGGCACGACCCTGCCGCCGGAGCCGCAGAAGTCGCCCGCAGTCGATCCGCTGCTGCTGCGGCCGGTCGATGATCTGGAGCTCACGGTGCGCTCGGCCAACTGCCTGAAGGCGGAGAACATCTTCTACATCGGCGACCTGATCCAGCGCACCGAGAACGAACTGCTGAAGACGCCGAATCTCGGCCGCAAGTCGCTCAATGAGATCAAGGAAGTCCTGGCCGCGCGCGGTCTGACGCTCGGCATGAAGCTTGAGAACTGGCCGCCGGCCGGACTGGAGAAGTAAAAGCGTCGCCGCGCAAGCGGCTGCCGGATCATCAACCGACCCGCCCGACGCTGGGATCGAAGAGTCGGAACAAACTAAGACTTAAAGGAAGAAGCAAATGCGTCACGGACACGGATTGCGGAAGCTGAACCGCACCAGCAGCCATCGCCTGGCGATGCTGCGCAACATGTCGAACTCGCTGCTGCGCCATGAGCGGATCAAGACCACGCTGCCCAAGGCCAAAGAGCTGCGGCGCGTGGTCGAGCCGCTGATCACGCTGGCCAAAGAGCCGACGGTGGCCAACCGGCGCCTCGCCTTCAACCGCCTGCGCGATCGCGAGATGGTGGTCAAGCTGTTCAACGAACTCGGGCCGCGCTACAAGGCTCGCAATGGCGGCTACACACGGATCCTCAAGTTCGGCTTTCGCGTCGGCGACAACGCGCCGATGGCCCTGATGGAACTGGTCGATCGCCCGCAGCCAGTGACAACCGAAGGCGAACACACAGGTCAGGCTGGCTCGGCGTGACGCGGGCCGGCGACGGATTGCGAGTCGCCGGGAAAAGCTAAGCCCCGCAGGGTGGCGGCCGCTTTGGCCGCCCGATGGGCGTCGCGGTAGCCGCCGCAAATGCGGCAAGGCGGCAGGTTCAATTCGATGCGCACGCGCATTGCATCCATAACTGCGGTTGGTGGGTCTGGAATTGATGCGTGTTGCCGGGCGAGCGCTGATCGAGTGAGGTTTGATCGTGTCGACTGATGTGCTTCTGGTGTTGACCAATTGTCCTGACGATGGCACGGCTTCGCGCATCGCGCGCGCGCTGGTCGAGAACCGCCTGGCGGCCTGCGTTAACGAACTGCCGCCGGTGAGCTCCACGTATCGTTGGCAGGGCGCCGTCGACGAAGCCACTGAAGTGCCGCTGCTGATCAAATGCACACGCGAACGTTATGCAGCGCTCGAGGAGGCGATCCGCCAGCTGCATCCGTATACGGTGCCGGAGATCATCGCCACGCCGGTCTTGCTCGGTTTTGCGCCGTACTTGCGTTGGGTCGCCGACGAGACCACGCCGCCGATGGTCGCCTAGCGGCGAGCGAACCACGCATCGGCCGATGGTACCGCCGAGCGGCCACCGCCCAAAGTCGGCGGCATCACAAGGTTGACGACCAGCTGCGCGTAATGCTTGACGGGTGTTGATGTCGGTGTTGTCGACCGGTTACCTGGTGCGGCCATCGGCGCTGCCGCGTCCATCTCGGCGGGTTCCTCTTGCGGCGACACGGTTCGCCGCGCCGGCCGCCAGTGTCGTAGTTCCCGTGGCGGCATCTGTTTTTCCATTTGATCCAATCTGTGAGGAGGTCGCATGAGTCTTCGTTCTTGTCGTATGCAAGGGATCGTATTTTTCGCTGCGGCGTTCGCGCTCGCAGATCTCGCCACGGCGCAGAATCCAGTGAAGGCCGATGGCCGTTGGCGCGCCACGATCGGGGCTGCGGCCAGTTATTCGTCCGGCAACAACGATTCGCGCAGCGTCAATCTGAACGCCGACGCCGTACGCGCCACGACGACGGACAAGGTCAACCTGTATGTCCGATCGCTGTACGGACGCACGGCAGGCCAGACGACCGCGGAACTGCTCGGCCTCGGCGGTCGCTACAACTTCAATCTGACCGCGCGAAGCTATGTGTTTGGGCAGGCCGACTACTTGCGCGACAAGCCGGCCAACTTGCAGATGCGACTGTCCGGCGCCGGCGGCCTCGGCTACAAGCTTGTCGATACCGATGCCCACAACTTTGACGTGTTCGCCGGTCTCGGCTACGCGCAGGAGCGCTATTTCAGCCCGAAAATCGTTGCCGGCAGCCTGCGCTCACGCTACGGGCACACCGAGGCGTTGCTTGGCGAGGAATCGCGTCATCGACTTACTGAGACCACGACCTTCAGGCAGAAGCTCGTCGTCTATCCGAACCTCAACGAGACGGGACAGTATCGCGCCGAGTTGGATGCCGGCGTCGCTGTCGCCATCAACCGCACGATGAACCTGACGGCGGGATTCAATTACCGCTACAACAGCGATCCGGGCGTTGGACTGAAGAAAGGCGATGCGCTGTTCCTGACCGGTCTTACCGTCAAGTTCGAATGAGGGGCGCGGCAGCCCTTCAGCGCGTCAGCATCTGGCGCGCGATGTAACTCACCAGATCGACGATCAGCACCAGCAACACCATGGCCAGCACCACGGTGGCTACCTGCTCCATCTGGAACCAGCTCAGGTGAACGTAAAGCATCTGCCCGAGTCCGCCGGCGCCGACGACCCCCAAAACGGTTGCCGCGCGAATGTTGTTTTCCCAACGATACAGTGTGTAGGAGATGAACTGCGGCGCCGCCTGCGGGGCGGTGGCGTACAGGAACACCTGCGCGGCCGAGGCGCCGTTGTTGCGCAACGCTTCGGCAGGTGCCGGCGGCAGATTTTCGAGCGTATCGGCGAACAGTCGACCGAGCACACCGGTCGTGTGCACCGCCAGGGCCAGCGTGCCCGGAAACGGGCCCAGACCAGCGGCGATCACCAGCAGCGCCGCCCACACCAGTTCGGGGATCGAGCGCAGTACGTTGAGGACAAGGCGAGCGGCTTGTCGCAGCCAGCGATGTTGCACGCGCGAGGCCGGCAGCGCGAGCAGCAGTCCCAGCACCGCGGCAATCAGTGAACCGAGCGCCGACATGGCCAGTGTTTCAAGCGCTCCTTCGGCCACACGCCCAACGAACTCCGAAGACAGATCCGGCGGCGCGAACCCGCCCGCGAACTCCGACATCTTGGCGATGCCGTCAGCCGCGAAAAGCGCTCCGAGCTGCAGGTCGAGGGTAACGAAACTGGCGACGATCAGCGACACGATCACGGCCAGCACGATCAGCGCGTCCCACTGCAGCGCGTTGCGTCGGGCGACGTGACTCGGCGGCGCTTGCATCAGCCCATCCGCCGCCGCAGCCACGCTGATAGGACATCGGCAAGCGCCACCAGACCGATGAACAGCGCGAGAATCGTCGCCACCTCGGCGCCGGCGAGCATCTTCATCGACGTATCGAGCTGTTGGCCGAGGCCACCGGCGCCGACCATGCCCATGATCACCGAACCGCGGATCGCGCACTCCCAGCGGTACACGGTGTAGCTGACCAGTTCGGTCGAGCAACCGGGCAGCGCACCGTAGAAGAACGCCTGCAGTCGGCCGGCGCCGTTGCGCAGCAGCGCTTCGGCGGCACTGCCCTCGGCCGACTCGATGATCTCGGCGTAGACCTTGGCCAGCATGCCGCCGTACGACAGTGCGATGGCCAGTACCCCGGCGGTCGGCCCGAGGCCGACCACGCGCACGAACAGCAGCGCGAATACGAGTTCCGGAACGCTGCGCAGGACCACCAGCAGCGCCCGCACGCTGTGGCGGGTGACGGCGGGCAGCGGCCGCATGCGCGTGCGGCCGATGCGCGAGATCGACAGCCGACTGGTCGCCAGCAACGTCAGCGGCACCGCAATCAGCAGCGCCAGCGTCAGCCCGGCGGTGGCGATGGCCAGCGTGATCCACGCCGCCTTGAACATCTCGAGCAGGAACGCCGGCTGCAACGCCGGCGGCAGGAATTCGGAAACGAAGCGCAGTGTGGCCTGCAGACTCCTTGCATCGGCCAGTTGCCACGGCCTGAATTCGGTGGCTACCAGCAGCGGCCATAGTAGGGCCAGCGCCAGCAGTGTCCACGTGATGCGCGAACGCCAGGCCGGGTCGCGGTAGGTCGTGCTCACTGGCTCATCGGCAGCGGGCGTCGCCCGGAAGCGCCGCGTCGGCCTCGTCAACATCAACCGCGGGCGAAATCTCTTCCTCAGCACCGGCGTATAGGGCGGCAAGCATCGCCGCCGTGACCTCATCGCGTGGCAGGTCGAAGTGCTTGAATCCGTCGCGCATGCCGATGACGCGCGGAAACTGTGCGTGCGCCAGTTCGACCTGATGCAGGCTGCAGATCAGCGTCGCGCCGGTTCTCCTTGCCGCGGACTGAAGCGCCTCGAGTGTTTGCCGCGCCAGACGCGGATCGAGCGCCGACAGCGGCTCGTCGGCGAGCAGGACCTCGGCATCGGCAAGCAGCAGACGCGCCAGTGAGACGCGCTGTCGTTCGCCTCCGGAGAGTCGATCGACACGCGAGTACAGCTTGTCCTGCAGGTCGAAGG
>JBFINI010000295.1:0-4557 GCA_041611275.1 Burkholderiaceae bacterium | reverse complement strand
CGTCGCGCACATCTACGCCATCGGAGATGTCGCGCGCCACCCGATGCTCGCGCACAAGGCGGTGCACGAGGGCCATGTCGCCGCGGAGGCCGCGGCGGGGCAGAAGTCGCACTTCGACGCCCGCGTGATCCCGTCGGTGGCCTACACCGATCCGGAAGTCGCCTGGGTCGGGCTGACCGAGGACGACGCGAAACGCGACGGCCGCCGGATCGGCCGCGCGGTGTTTCCGTGGGCGGCGTCGGGCCGGGCGATCGCCAACGGGCGGGACGAGGGCTTCACCAAGCTGCTGTTCGACGAGGAGACGCACCGCATCGTCGGCGGTGGCATCGTCGGCACCCACGCCGGCGACCTGATCGGCGAGATCGCACTGGCCATCGAGATGGGCGCCGACGCGGTCGACATCGGCAAGACGATCCACCCGCACCCGACGCTCGGCGAGAGCATGGGCATGGCGGCGGAAGTGGCGCACGGCACCTGCACCGACCTGCCGCCGGCACGCAAGTAGTTCGCGCAGGCGGCGGCGATGCCGATGGCTGATGTCGAATTGACCGGCGAAACAGATTCCGCGCCTTGGTCGAATGCCGAGCTGGCGCAGGCGATTGGTGCCGCGCTTGGCGTGCCGACAGACCAGATCCGGCTCACCCTGGGGTAGCGGCGCGGCGCGGCTAACATCGGTGCAAAGGACAGGCATGCCCGTTGGCGGAGGACAGGTGAGCACGCAGCAGGAACTGAAACAGTCGGTCGCTCAGGCCGCCCTGCGCTTCGTGCCACCGGGCCAAGTGCTCGGCGTCGGTTCGGGCTCGACCGTTGATCTGTTCATCGCTGCATTGGCCACGGCGCGGATCGAGGTGCCGGCCGCGGTCTCGAGCTCGGCGCGCAGCACGCGGCAGCTCGAGGCGATCGGCATCCGCGTGATTGATCTGAACGAGGTCGCCGAGGTGCCGGTGTATGTCGACGGCGCCGATGAAATCGACGCCGGCTTTCACATGATCAAGGGCGGCGGCGCGGCGCTCACGCGCGAGAAGATCGTCGCCGCCGTGGCGGCGACGTTCGTCTGCATTGCCGACGGCAGCAAGCGGGTCGATGTGCTTGGCCGATTCCCGCTGCCGGTAGAGGTGATCCCGATGGCCCGCAGCTACGTTGCGCGCGAGCTGGCGAAGCTCGGCGGCGAGCCACGGTGGCGCGAGGGCGTGGTCACCGACAACGGCAATTCGATCCTCGACGTGCACGGGCTGCGCATCGACGATCCGGTGGCGATGGAGGCACGGATCAACCAGATCGTCGGCGTTGTCACCAACGGGCTGTTCGCGGCGCGCGGGGCCGACCTGCTGCTGCTGGGGACCGCCGAAGGCGTGCGCGAATTGCGGCGCTAGCCGCCAGTCGATGTGGCCCTGGCTGATTCGTATCGCGCTCGCGCTGGCGGCGCTGCCCGTTCTGTACGTGCTGCTTGCGCTTGTGCTGGGACTGATTCCGGTCAACCGCGATTTCGTGCCGACACCCTCCGATGATGGCGGGGTCACCATCTATCTGCGAACCAATGGCGTGCACGCCGATCTGGTGCTGCCGGCCGCGGCGCCCTTCGACTGGCGCCACATTTTTCCACTCGACCGCGTTGTCGATCTGGCGCAAGTGGCCGCGCCCGACGCTTTGCAGTGGGTGGCCTTTGGCTGGGGCGACCGCGCCTTCTACGTGCAGACGCGAACGTGGGCCGATCTGCGCGCCGGCACGGCGGCCGATGCCCTGCTCGGTCTTGGCACCACAGCGATGCACGTCGAGTATCTGGCCCGGCCCCGGGACTATCGCGTGCAACGCATCGATCTGAGCCCGGAGCAGTATGAGGCGATGGTGGCCGCGCTGCAGGCGGGCTTCATGCGCGATGCCGGCGGCGAATTACGCCGCATCGACGCGCCCGGCTATTTCGCCACGGACGTTTTCTTCGAGGGCACGGGCCGCTACACGCTGTGGCTGACCTGCAATGAGTGGATCCGCCGCGTGCTGGCCGCCGCCGGCGTGCGAACTGCCGTCTGGTCGCCGTTCGACACGGCAATGTTCTGGCATTTGCGCTAAATCGCGCAGCAAGCACTGTCTGTCGCTTACCATTTCACGCGAGAAGAACCGACGGCGGCCCGGCGCCGGCAAGGAGAACAAATGAATCTGGAAAAAGTCATCTTCGGTGCTTTCGTCATCCTCGCCTGCACGCTGAACTTCGGTTTCTTCGTCGGCGAAATCGGCGACCCGCGGCATCACCATCAGCTCGAACTGGCCGCCACGGTCGTCGTCAACCTGATTGCGACAACGCTGAAGTTCGGCGACCGCACGCACATCGGCGCCCTGCACCTGGCCACCAGCATCGTCGCGGTGATCCAGTTGCTGGCGGCTTCGATGGTGTGGATGTGGGCGACCCAGGTCAGCGGCCTGCCCACCGATGGCGAAGTCATCGCCACCGTGGTGTCGCTGGCGGGCGGAGCGCTGGTGGCGAACTTCATCTCGGTGGCCTTGCTGATCGGCGAGACGCTGCGCCGCACGCGCTGAACCGCAGGCGCGTCCGCGGCCTGCACCCGAACTGCCTGGACGAACGCGATGTCCGACATCCTGACGATGATCCTGCGCCGGTTGCGGGCGCCGCTTATCACGCTGATCAGCGTCTACGCGATCTCGATTTTCGGCCTGGTGCTGATGCCCGGCACGGACCCGCAAGGCAATCCGTGGCGCCTGAGCCTGTTCGACGCCTTCTACGTGATGAGCTACACGGCCACCACGATCGGCTTCGGCGAGGTGCCGTACCCGTTCTCGTATCCGCAGCGGCTGTGGATGACGCTCAGCATCTATCTGTCGGTGATCGGCTGGGCCTATACGCTGGGCTCGATCTTCGCGCTGACGCGGCATCCGGCGTTCCGTATCGCATTGGGCCGTTATCGGTTCGAGGCGCGGGTACGCAGGATGACCGATCCCTTTTACATCGTCTGCGGCTGCGGCCAGAGCGGCCGGCGGCTGGTCGCCGCACTCGATGAAATCGGCTACGGGACGGTGGTGCTGGAAATCGATCCGGAACGGGCCCGCGCCCACCTGGTGCTCGACACTCATGAACCTTCGGCGCTGCTCATCGCCGATGCGCGTTCGGCCGACGCGATGGAGGCGGCCGGGGTCAAGTTGCCCAACTGCGTCGGGCTGGTGGCACTGACCCGCGAGGACCCGGTCAACCAGGCAATCGTCATCGGTGCCAGGGCGCTGTCGCGCGAGCTGCCGTTGCTGGCGCGGGTGAAGTCACCCGGGGCCCGCGAGACGCTCGAAGCGATCGAGAACGTCATCATCGTCAATCCGTTCGAGACCTTCGCCGAGAACCTCGGCCTGGCGCTGTCCCAGCCCGATACGCTGCGGCTGGAAGACTGGCTGACCGGTGTCCCTGGAGCGAAGCCACCGCCGCGGATCGAGGCACCGCACGGCCACTGGGTGATCGCCGGTTACGGCCGCTTCGGCCGTGAGGTGGCGGCGGCGCTGGAAGCGGCCGGGCTGACCTTGAAGGCCATCGATCTCGACCCCGCCCATTGCGCCGAAGAAGGTATCGTCGGCTCGGCGCTCGCTGAAGAAAGGATGAAGGAGGCCGGCATCGAGGAGGCGTGCGGACTGATTGCCGGCACCGACGTCGATGCCAACAACCTCGCCATCGTCAACAGCACTCGGCGGCTGAAACGCAAGCTGTTCGTCATCATCCGCCAGAACGAAGTCGGCAACCGCAGCCTGATCGAAGCGGCGCGCGCCAACATGGAGTTCGTGCAGTCGGTGCTGATGACCAACGAGTGTCTGCAACTGCTCACCACGCCGCTGCTGAACCGGTTTCTGATGCTGGCCCGCGAGCAGGCGAATGTCTGGGCCGCCGGCGTGGGCGGCCGCCTGCGAGACACGGTCGGCGACGTTGTACCGAGCGTCTGGGCGGTCACCTGCGACCCGACGCTGCTCGGCGTGCAACAGGCGCTGGTCGAGAACCCCGATCCGCCGCTCAGGCTGTCGCATCTGCTTGCCGATCCCGACGATCGCCGTCATCAGCTCAAGGCGGTGCCGCTGCTGCTGCTGTCGAGCGGCAAGGACGTTCTGCTGCCGGACGGACAGACGCAGCTGCATGCCGGCGATCGGATCGTGTTCGCCGGTGAAGCGGGTGTCGAGGGCCTGCAGCGGCGAACGCTGACCGAGGACGTCGCCATGGAGTACGTGCGCAGCGGCTACGAGCCGTCGCGGACCTGGCTTGGACGGCTGCTTGGCGGCAATCGCGCGCCGACCAAGGAAGAGCCCTCGACCGCCGCGGTCGATGCGGCCGACACCGCGGCGGCGATCGATCCGGCCGAGTCAGCGCAGAAAGGCGAATAGCCCGGCCAGCATATGTCGTGCCGTGCCGAGGTCCTGATCCATCAGGCGCGCGGTGACGTTGTACATTGAAGCGTCGTGTCACTTGCTCGCCTCGCGCATCGGCGCGATCGAAGAGGTACGTATTGGTGCGTTCAAACCTGATCTTTCGGCTCAACGATTTCATCTGGAGCAACTCGCTGCAGGCGATGCCGCGGG
>JBFINI010000294.1:0-4588 GCA_041611275.1 Burkholderiaceae bacterium | reverse complement strand
CGGCGCGCGGCCGCTGCCGGCGCTGGCGCGTGAGTTCGGCTGCGCGAACTGGGCCCAGGTGTTCCTGAAGTGGATCCTCGCTCATCCGGCGGTGACCTGCGCCATTCCGGCCACGACCAACCCCGCGCACATGGACGAGAACATGGGCGCGCTGCGCGGTCCGGTGCCCGACGCCGCGCAGCGGCAACGCATTGCCGCCGCTTTCGACGCGCTTTAGCGGCCGCGCCCGACGTCCGGCGCGGCGATGGCGGGCCATCGCCCGCGGTCGGCCGCACGGCGACCCCAGGGCGCCCGGGCTTTGGCGCGCGCGCCACGGTGTAGCGGCGCGCAACGTCAATCGGGTCACTGGATCAATGCCGACCGCGGCGCATCGGTTAGGCTTGCCGGCACCGAGAGGCCGGCCGCCCGCCCGATGAGACATCTGCCCAACGCGATCACGGTGCTGCGCGCAGCGTTGATCCCGCTGCTGGCCTGGCTGCTGCTCGAGCGCGACTACTCGAATGCGTTCCTGCTGTTCGTCGCGCTCGGCCTGAGCGACCTTGCCGACGGCGTCATCGCGCGGCGTTTCAACCTGCGCACGCGCTTCGGCGCGATCGCCGATCCGCTCGCCGACAAGCTGGCGATGCTCACCGCCGTACTGTTGCTAGCGCAGCAGAACTGGCTGCCCTGGTGGTTCGCGGCCCTGGTCATCGGCCGCGATGTGGTGATTGTCAGCGGTGCGGCTGCCTACCACCTGCTGGTCGGGCCGGTCGACATGGCGCCGAGCTGGCTGTCGAAGGTCAACACCGCGCTCGAGTTCCTGTTCCTGGCCAGCGTGCTCGCCTTCGGCGCCGGCTATCTCGACGAAGGCGCCTGGTTCAGCGTGTTCCTGTGGGTCACGACGGCCACCGTCATCGCCTCGGGCACACAATACGTCTATGTCTGGAGCCGCAAGGCGATGCAGGTGCGCCGCGCGGGCTAATGCCGCGGTTCAGTGTTCGCTGCCGTTCGGCTCGCTGGTGACGATGTTGGTGTGCGTCGAGGTGTCGATGCCGGGCGCCACGCGCAAGCCGCCGATGTCGGAACAACTGTCCGCCGGCATGCGCATTTCCTCGTCGCTATCGCCGTGCACGAAGCAGAAGGTGTCGATCGCCTTCAGTTCGAGCAAGTACCCTTTTGTTACTTCGTGTGCGCCTTCGGCCGGATGCGTGCCGGCCCAGTGGAAATGCGTGTACGCGCCAGGCTGCGGGATCGACCGGCGGTCGATCAGCCATACCGGATGATCGTGGTCAGGGTGATATAGGAGTTTGGCCTCGGCGGCCAGTCCCCTGAGCTGCCAGCCGGCGGTGCAACCGACCGTCATGCCGCAGTCGACATGGCGCGCCACGCGCAGGCCGTCGGTGGTCACCGCCCCCGTGTACTTGATGTAGAGGAAACCGAACAGCTCGCCGTTCGGCCTCTTCATCGTTTGCTGGTGGCTATCGATATGGTTGCCGAACTTGAAGTCGAACGGTCGCGCGTGATCGCGCCAACTGGCTGCCGTCGCTGCCAGCGGTATTGCGGCAGCGGCGATCGTGGCCAGCAAGGCGCGCGACAGCGTCAGGAGGCTGCGTCGGGATGCGGAACGTGCATTCATGCGATGTCTCCTTTCTCTTGTGGGCAGTGCATGACGAACCGCCGGCATCGCGCCGGCGGGACAAAGCTCGCGTGCGACGCCAGGTTCTAGGCGACCGTCACGTCTTTCGACAGATAGACGTCCTGGATGGCGTTGAGCAGCGCCACACCTTCCTTCATCGGCTTCTGGAACGCCTTGCGCCCGGAGATCAGGCCCATGCCGCCCGCGCGCTTGTTGATCACCGCGGTGCGCACGGCAGCGGCCAGATCGCCGGCACCCTTCGACTCGCCGCCGGAGTTGATCAGCCCCGCCCGGCCCATGTAGCAGCCGGCCACCTGGTAGCGGCACAGGTCGATCGGGTGTTCGGAGGACAGGTCGCTGTAGACCTTGGCGTGCGTCTTGGAGAACTTCACCGCCTCGAAGCCGCCGTTGTTCTCGGCCATCTTCTGCTTGATGATGTCGGCCTCGATCGTCACGCCGAGGTGGTTGGCCTGGCTAGTCATGTCGGCGGCCACGTGATAGTCGGTGCCGCCCTGCTTGAAGGCGCTGTTGCGCAGGTAGCACCACAGGATCGTCACCATGCCCAGTTCATGGGCGCGATGAAACGCCTGCGAGACCTCCCAGATCTGCCGGCGTGACTCGGCCGAGCCGAAATACACCGTCGCGCCGACGGCGACCGCGCCCATCTCGAACGCCTGTTCGACGCTGGCGAACATCGACTGGTCGTAGGTGTTCGGGTAGCTCAGGAACTCGTTGTGGTTGAACTTCAGGATGAACGGGATCTTGTGCGCGTATTTGCGCGAGACGCTGCCCAGCACGCCCAGTGTGGAGGCGACCGCGTTGCAGCCGCCTTCGATGGCCAGCTTGACGATGTTCTCCGGATCGAAGAACAGCGGGTTCGGCGCAAACGAGGCACCGGCCGAATGTTCGATGCCCTGGTCGACCGGCAGGATCGACACATAGCCGCTGCCGGCCAGCCGCCCGGAATTGAGGATCGCCTGCAGATTGCGCAGGACCATCGGCCGGCGGTCGCTGGCGGCGAATACGCGGTCGATGAAGTCCGGCCCGGGCAGATGCAGGCTCGATGCCGGGATCTTCGGTGACGAAAAGCCGAGCAGCTTGTCCCCATCGGCGGCGAGCAGTTGGGAAATGTTCGTTGTCATGACAGAACTCTCCTGCAGGAGGGATCAGGGATTAACGTCGATTCCGGTCGTCCGGCCGGCGGCGGACCTTGTCGCTTGCCAGCAAGCTTAGAGTGATCCGGCAGCGAGGCGTTTGCATCGAATCAATGTCCGGGTTCGGCACGGCGGACCCTATCGTCATCGTGGATGCTGGGGGCTGGGCGCAGGATGTCTCCTCACCATGGCGCCCTGGCTGCCGTTTCGCGGACAATCGTCACCGTAGCCGGACCCACCCACGCGCGAAGCGAACTACCCATTGGCCATGAAAGATACGCTGCGGTGCGCGTTCGATCGGGCGGTAGCGCGTTGTCCATCGGCCACGGCCGTCGATGCGCCCGATGGCCGCCTGACATTCGCCGAGCTCGATGCCAAGTCCGAGCGCCTCGCGCGATATCTGGCCCGTCAGCCGTTTGCAGCGATCGGCATCTTGCTGGCCCCGTCGACCGCCTTTTACGCGTCACTGCTTGCCTGCATGAAGGCGCGGGTCGTGGCGGTGCCGCTCGATCCGGCGGTGCCGGACCCGAATCTGGCCGCGATGAGCCGTGACCTTGACGTAAAGCGATTCATTACGGATGCGGCCGGCGCGGGGCGTGTCGAGGGATTTGCCGAGGGCATCGACAGCGAAACCGCAGGCGACATGGCGAGTGATGCCGGGCGGACCACAAGCGAACCGGGCGCGCATTGGCCAGCGCAAGCACTGCACCGGATTCTCACGTCCGGCAGTTCAGGCAGGCGGACCATCGTCACGATCGGGCGCGAGGCGGAGGTCGTGCATGCGCGCGAGATGGGCGAGGCTTACGGATATCGCCCTGGCATGCGAGTCGCGAATCTGGGTCGGCATGTCAGCGGCGCCGGGGTGAACGGCTTCTGGCGCGTCTTGTTGGGCGGTAGCGGACTGATTGCTTTTGACGTGCAGCACGAATCGTTTGAGCAGATCTACCGCCGGCTTCAGGCAGGGCGGCCGGTCGGGCTGCAGGGGATGCCAACGCTGCTCGACGCCCTGGCAGCCGCGTGCGAGGGGCGTCCGCGCCTCGACAGCGTCGAGCGGCTTGTGCTCGGCGGCGAAGTGCTGAGCCCAGCGCAACTGCGGCGGATCGCCGCGCTGCTGCCGGCTCGATGCCTCGTGACGGTGAATTATTCGAGCACGGAAACGATGCACGTGGCCTGCTATACGGCGCAAATGGCCGAAATGCTCGCACTGCCGCGCATTCCGATCGGTCGGCCGCTGCCGTCGCGGCGGGTGACGATCGTAGGCCTGGACGACAAGCCTGTCGCTGCCGGCGAGGTTGGCGAGATCGTTGTCGCCTCGAAACATCTTGCGCTTTCCATCGAAGGACCACAGGCGATGGAGCGTTACGCCAGCGATCGGGACGATCCCGAGTTACGCACTTATCGCACGCGTGATCTCGGTCGAATCAACGAACTCGGGCTGCTCGAGCATTTGGGTCGCATCGATCGGCAGCTCAAGATCAACGGCGTGCGTATCGATCCTGCACTAATCGAGGCCGAGCTCGAAAGCGTGCCCGGCGTCAACAGGGCAGTTGTGCTTGGTGTTGCCGAGGACGGCGATCGCGTGCGCTTGGTCGGTTGCGTGCAGCGCGGGCCGCAGGCGACCGACAGTGTGTTGCGTGCCGCGCTGTGGCAGCGACTGCCCGCGAGTTTCGTGCCCGGCTGCTTTGTCGATGTTGAAGCCTTTCCAATCGGGCCGACCGGCAAGACCGATGTTCGCGCACTCGAGGCGCACTGCGGCAGCGTACTGGCCGCGCAAGTCGCGCCCAATGGCGGCGCCGAATCGCCGCTGCGCGCCGCGCTG
>JBFINI010000293.1:0-4593 GCA_041611275.1 Burkholderiaceae bacterium | reverse complement strand
GGCCGCGGTCAGAACCGGCATTGCACTTATCCGCCCAACGCACGAATTCGACGTGCAGGTTGGCACGGGCGCGCTTGAGCAGGCCGTTGTAGACGGTATCGCGCACCAGGTGGTGGTGGAACCGATAGATCAGTTCGGAGCCATCGGAGGCGGCGCGCCGGATGAACTGCTTGCGCGACAGCGCTGACAGTTGCGTGTCGATGCTCTCCCGAATCGGCGCCGGTGCCAGCGATTCGACTGCAGGCCGCGCGAATTCCATGCCGATCACGGCGGCCGGCTCGGCGGCGGCCCGTTCCTTGCGGTCGAGCCGATCGAGCCGCGCTTCGAGCAACGCGTGGATGGTCGGCGGCACCGCGATGTCTGTCTGCTGCGCGCCGCTGACCCAACGCCCGTTCTGCTGCGTGATGGCGCCGCTGTCGATCAGCATCGACAGCATCTGCTCGACGTAAAGGGGATTGCCCTCGGCCGCATCGACGATGCGGTGAATGAATTCACCGGACAGCCCGGCCGCGCCGAGCAGGTTTGAGACGATCTGTGCGGCCGCCGCGTCATCCAGCGGCTGCAGCACCAGCCGGTCCGACCGCTCGCGCTGGCCCCATTCGGCACGCTCCTCGAGCAGTTCGTGCCGCGCGGTCGCCAGTAGCAGCACCGGCGCGGCCTCGATCGTGTCGAGCAGGTTTTCGATCAGGTCGAGGAATGCCGGCTCGGCCCAGTGGATGTCGTCGAACATCGCCACCACCGGCCCGCGCCCGGCGATCAGTTGCATGAAGCGGCGCGCCGACCAGTACAGTTCGTGCAGCGGAAACGTGGCGGCGCTCAGGCCAGCGGCGGCAGCCAGGCGGTCCGCGACCTCGGCATCGCCAATGAAGGAAAGCAGCTGCGCCTGTGCCGCCTCCGGCGTCTCGTCCTCGCGGATGCCGGCGGCAGCGATGACCATCAGTCGCAACGGCCAGAAGGTGATGCCGTCGCCGTAAGGCAGGCAGCGCCCGAACAGGACCTGCACGTCGTCGCCAGCGCGGTCGATCAGCTCGCGCGCCAGCCGCGATTTGCCGACGCCGGCATCACCGATCAACGTCACAAGATGCGCGCGGCGCTCGGTGCGCACGGCATCCCAGGCGCCAAACAGTGTGGCAAGTTCCTTGCCGCGCCCGACCACCGGCGTGTCGTGGCGCCTCACGTTGCCATCCTCGCCCTGCACCTTGATCAGGCGGAAGGCCGGCACCGGCTGTGACTTGCCCTTCAACGTCAACGGCTCGACCGCCTCAACGTCGACCGCATCGCGCACGAGCCGGTAGGTGGATTGGCCGATATAGATCTCGTTGATCGGTGCCGCCGCCTCCAATCGGGCGGTAACGTTCACGGCGTCACCGGTGGCAAGCTTCTGGTCTGCAGTCGGGTCATCGCTGGCGACCACCTCGCCCGTATTCACTCCGGTGCGGTTGGCGAGCTGCACGCCGAAGCGCGGGCCGAGTTCGCTGTTCACCCGCTGCAGCGCATCTCTCATGCCGACCGCCGCGCGCACCGCACGCAGCGCATCGTCCTCATGGGCGCGCGGCAGGCCGAAAACGGCCATGATCGCGTCACCGATATATTTCTCGATCTTGCCGCTGTGACGCTTGATCTCCGCAGCCATGGCGCTGAAGTAGCGCTCCTTGACCTCGTGCAGCGCCTCGCTGTCGAGCCGCTCGCCGAGGGCGGTCGAGTCTTTCAGGTCGGTAAACAGCAACGTGACGGTCTTGCGGATCTCATGCGCCGGCAGCGCGGCCGCCGCATGCAACGGTGTGCCGCAGTAGCCGCACAGCTTGAATTTGGGCGGATTCTCTTCGCCGCAGCCGGGGCACTTGATCATCAACGAACCTTATTCAGCCGGCCTTGCTGCCAGACGGCGGTCCGCGCGCCTCCGTCGAGCCGCGCCCTCAATCGCGCGCACCCCATGACGGAAAGTCTTCGACGAGCGCGGTGTGCGTGACCAGTTGCTCGCCATCCCACAAGTGCAACTGGAAGCCTGAAGGTTCGAATGTGAAGCGGATGTCGGCACCGGGCACCAGATCGAGCAGCAGCTGGTGCGCAGTGCTCGGGCAGATCGAGGCGACCGTTCCGGCGAAGCGCGCCTGCGCCACACGGTGATGGTGGCCGCTGATGATTCTTTCGACCTGCCGATGGCGGGCAATCACCGCCGCCTCGTCGGCCGGATTGGCCAGGCTCATCCGGTCCATGAAAGTCAGGCCGCTGGGAAACGGCGGGTGATGCTGCGCGACGACCGTTGGCCGCTGGGATTCGCCCAGCGAGCGCTCCAGCCAGCGCAGCCGCTTCTCGCACAGGGTGCCGCCCGGTTTACCCGGCACGACCGTGTCGAGCACCACGAGGCGCAGCGCAAATTCGTCGACCACGTACTGGACGAAGCCGTCGTCACCATTCAGGTGCGTGTGCTTGGGAAAAGCCGCGCGCAGCGCGCCGCGCTCATCATGATTGCCGGCCACCAGATACAGCGGCATCGACAGCGGCGCCAGCAATTCGGCCAGCAGGCCGTACTCTTCGGCCGCTCCGTTCTCGGCGAGGTCGCCGGTGGCCACGACGGCGTCGGGCCTGCGCGGCAACGCCAGGATCTTACGGACGCAACGCTCAAGCAGCCGCGGCGTGTCGACCCTGCCATAGGCGAGCGTGCCCTCCCTGACGATGTGCGGATCGCTGATCTGACAAAGGAGCATTACGCCGTCCTTTTCGCCGCGCTGACCGCAATGCCGCGTCCCGGCAGTCTGTGAGATGGCAACAGGTATCTCGCCCTGTGAGCACGCTGCCGCAGGATGGCCGCGCGAACCGGACGTGAGCGTAGCGGAACCTAACGATTTGCGGCGCACCGGACACCGCGGCCGGCAGGGTCAAGTAAACGCGGTCGCCGCGACCCGCGAAGCGATGCGTCGGCGCTTGGCGCCGTATCAGCCCGCGCGCAATCCGAACGCGGGAATCTCGATCAGCCGTTCTTCAGCGATTGCTATCACGCGGTCGCCAGCTTCGCGCTCGATCGGCGCGCCGCCGGTGAACTCGCCGAAAGCGGGCAGCGTCAGCAGGCTGTCTCGCAGCCAGAAACACGGCAGGCGCAGGCTGTCGTTGGCCGCGCCGTACAGGCGCACACAGGGATGCAGATGGCCGGCGATCACACCGGCACCGTCGACGCGCTGCGGGTGATGGCAGAGCGCGACGCCGTCGATCCGCCACGGTGCAGCGACCAGTTCAACGCACAGCTCGGCAGGTAGCGCGCCTGCATTGCGGTCATGGTTGCCTTCGACCAGCGTCATCTCCAGCGCGCGATGACCCGCGCGCCAGCGCGTGAAGTGCCCGATGGTTTCGGCGTTGTACGCCTCGCGTGCATGCAGCAGATCACCGAGAAAGACAAGCCGTTGCGGCTTCGTTGCTTCAATCAGATGGGTCAAACGCGCGAGATTGGCGACCGTCGTTCCCTGTGGCACCGGCACGCCGCGCGCACGAAACACCGCAGCCTTGCCGACGTGAACGTCGGCCACCACCAGCCAGCGCTGGGCGGGCCAGAACACGGCGAACTGCGGCAGCGCGCGCCAGCGCGTGCCGGCGAATTCGACATCGACGCTGCGTACAAAACGCGAGCGGTGCGCTGAGCGCACGGCGCTTGTCTCGGGGTTCATCGACGGCGCCCGTGCTGTGCACCCAGGCATGGGTGCCTTCTGCGGCCCGGCGCGCTCATCAACGCCAGCTCGCGACGTCGCGACGAGAATTCGCCATTCAGTCGTCCGCGCGGGCTCACGGCAGCCGGCGTACCGCGAAGCCGCGTTCATGCAGCATTGCCAGCAACCCCTCGGGGCCGAAATAGTGCAGCGCGCCCAAGATCACCAGGTGCAGCTGGTGGCTGGCCGCAACCTGCTCGATGGCGGCGAGCATCTTTGGATGGCGGCCCTTGATGATGCGTTCGTAGACGAAGCGCTCGGCTGGCCGGTTGCTGCGCGCCGTCTCCGCGGCCAACGCCTCCATGGCGGCAGCGTCACCGCGTTCCCAGGCGCCGACCAGCCGCTCGATCTCTTTGCGGCTGGCGCCGCGTTCGATCATCTCGACGGTGTGCCGCAGGTAATCGATCTGCGTGGCTTCGGGCGCCTCGTCGAACAGCCGCAGTTGCTCGTCGACGCTTTCGATTTCAGAGGTGCTTTTTCCGGTGGCCCGGGCCAGTTCGAATAGCCGCGCCTCGCCGCCGTAGGCCGGATGAAAGCCGGCACGAATTGCCTCCAGCACGACCAGCGTGTTGGCCAGCATCCACGGTTTCATGCGACAGCACACCTCAACGTTCGCACCGGCGTTGCGGATCAGTCTTTCGACACGGGCGAAAAACGGCGCGTCGAGGTGCGCCTCCAGCCCGGGCTTGCTTTCGGCATAAAGTGCCAAGCGCTCGGTCGCTTCGGCGGCGGCCCGGGCATCGAAAACGTTGGCCTCAAAAACAAACACCTGCGGCTCGAGCAGACGCAGCAGGTAGTCCGGATCGAGCGCGGCGAAGTGCGGCCGACCGACATGGATCGAACCGAGCAGCAGCACGCGATCGCTGCCGCGGACCGCTTCCCACAGGAAACCGCG
>JBFINI010000292.1:0-4611 GCA_041611275.1 Burkholderiaceae bacterium | reverse complement strand
GGCCTGCGGGTCGGCGCGCAGCCGCTCGGCCACTGGCTGCGGGAACAGGCTCAGCAGCAGCCGGTCGGTCTGTTGCTGCTCGGCGCGCAGCCGCGCCAGCAGTTCGCCCTTCGCCTGGCTCGACTGCTCGGCCTCGTTCTTGGCCCGGCGCAGCGACAGCAGCGATTCGACCTGGCGGCCGAGCGCGCGCAAGGATTCGCGCTGCGACTCGTCGAGCTTGCGCGGCACGCGATCGATCACGCACAGCGTGCCCAGCGCATGGCCCGCCGATGTGGTCAGCGGCGTGCCGGCGTAGAAGCGGATGTTCGGGTCCGATCTGACCAGCGGATTGTTGGCAAAGCGCTCGTCGGCCAGCGCATCGGGCACGATCATCAGCTCGGGCTTGAGGATCGCGTGCGCGCAGAAGGCGACGTCGCGCGGGGTCTCGGAGGGTTCGAGCCCGACCCGCGCCTTGAAGTACTGGCGGTCATGGTCCACGAGCGAGACCAGCGCGATCGGCGTGCCGCAGATGCGAGAGGCCAGGTAGACGAGATCGTCGTATTCGGCCTCCGCGAGCGTGTCGAGAATCCGCAGCGCGCGCAGTTCTTCGAGCCGCTCGGTTTCGTCTGCCGGAAGGGGCGCACTACTCATGGGCGCTTGTTTGCGGGACTGTTGGCTCGTTTCGATCTTAGACCGTGCGCTCGTGGCCGATCGTGCCGATCGTGCCGAGCGAGACGCCGAGCCGGCGGCATTCGTGCAGCGACAGGCTCCACGCCAGTGCCGCCGGCGGGGCTCATCCCGATCGCGACGGATAATCGGCAGCTCGGCCGCAGAAACGAGCTCCGGTCTGCCAGGCAGGCGCGCCCCGGCGCGGTGCTCTTGCTTGGCCGCTGCAGGATCCGGATCACTTCAAGAAGCAACCGACATTCCACTCCATGCTCCGCTACGAAACCATCCCCGTCACGCCGTTTGCGCAGAACTGCTCGCTGATCTGGTGCGATCGCACGCTCGAGGCGGCGGTCGTCGATCCGGGCGGCGAAATCGAGCGCATCGTCGAGGCTGCGCAGCGCCGCGGCGTGCGCATCACGCAGATCCTGCTCACCCCTGCGCACATCGACCACGCCGGCGGCACCGGCGCACTGGCGCGCAAGCTGAAGGTGCCGATCATCGGGCCGCACCCGGATGACAAGTTCTGGATCGACGCGCTCGCGCAGCAGGCGCAGATGTTCGGCATGGCGAAGGCCGAGCCGTTTGCGCCGACGCGCTGGCTCGCCGACGGCGACACGGTGCAGGTCGGCGAAGTGACGCTTGCCGTGCGGCACACGCCGGGCCACACGCCGGGGCACGTGGTGTTTCACGATGCCGAGAGCAAGCGCGCCTTCGTCGGCGACGTGCTGTTCGCCGGCAGCATCGGCCGTACGGACTTTCCGCGCGGCGACTACGACACGCTGATCGCCAGCATCACCGAGCGCCTGTGGCCGTGCGGCGACGACACCGTGTTCATCCCCGGGCACGGCCCCGAGAGCACCTTCGGCCACGAGCGGCGCAGCAACCCATACGTCGGCGGTACCTGAGCGGGTCGGCCTGAAGACCCACGCGGTCCATCGAGCGTGCGCGAAAGAATCGGCGCTCCGTACCGATTACCGGTCGTCCCCGCGCGGACGTGGCGCCGAGCTTCGCGGTGGCGCTACTTTGCCGACGCCTGCGCCCTCTCGTATTCGCGCAGGAAATCGGCGCCGATGTCGATGCTCGGGTCGATCTGCCGAAACGCGGCGTACAGGATCGCCAGCAGGTGCAGTCCCGAGTAACTGCCCGGCAGCGTCTTCAGCGTGTACTTCGGCGTCGGGTCACCGATGTCGAGCCCGGGGTCGCCGAGCTTGGCGATTTCGAGTGCGACCTCCTCGAGCCTGCGCGGCCCGAGTTTTTCGAACCGGGCCAGTGCGCCGGCGATGTACTGCACCACGTCCAGGCGCAGCGCGCCGTGGTCGACGCAGCGCACGCTCGCCTGCGCAATGCGTGTCCGTGCTTCCTCGGCCCTGCGCGCGAGCGGCGAGTGCGGAAAGCGCGCGATCAGATCGGCGCACAACCGGTCGGCCTCGGGCAGATGCTCGCGGCCGAGCGTTTCGAGGCATTGCGCCAGATCGAGGATCGCCTGCGGATCGTCGGGCTGCTTGCGCAGCGTTTCGATCCGACGCTGGATCGTGTTCGTTTCTTCAGGCGGAGGCACGGCGGCGAGTCTATGCCGGCAAGCGGGCGCCGCGGATCGGATAGCGACTGGTCAATGGCGGCGTCTGTTTGCATCTGGCGACGGCGTTGAAGCGGTACACAGGATGATCGCGCTGCGGCGCACTTGCGCGACACTTACCGGTCGAACTTTCGGATACGAGCCTGACCCGGCGAGACTCGGAGCAGTGCCGATGACTGATTGGCTGACCAGCGGGAAGTACCCGCTGCGGATCGACGCGGTGCCCGCGCCCGGCACGCCGGGGCTCATCGGCATGACGCTGTGCCCCGGCAAAAAAGATCCGTACGCGGCGTTCGGCGCCTGGAACCGCGACTTGCAGGCTGACTTGCAGGCGATCCGCGACTGGGGCGCCTCGACGGTCGTCACTTTGCTGGAGCAGCACGAGTTCACGCTGCTCGGGCTGCCGGATTTCGAGGCGCAGGTGTCGAGCGCCTTCCACTGGCACTGGCTGCCGATTGAAGACAATGGCATTCCGGATGCCGGGTTCGAGGAGCGCTGGTCCAGTGTCGGCACCGAGCTGCGCGGGCGGCTCGTCGCCGGCGAGCGGATTCTGGTCCACTGCCGTGCCGGTCTCGGGCGCACCGGGATGATCGCTGCGCGGCTGCTGGTCGAATTCGGCATGACGCCGCCGCAGGCGCTGATTGCAGTTCGTCGCGAGCGATTGGGCACAGTCCAGACATCGCTGCAGGAGCACTACGTGCTGCAGCTCACGCATCGGGCCGGCGTCGGCCGCCGGTAAGCACCGCGACAAGTGATCGCCGCCAGCGCATCGGCGGCGCATGGCGCTTCGAATTCTTGATAGTTGTTAAGCCACGCCCAGGCGGACCGAACGCGCGCGGCCCTTCGTCGTCCATGCTGCAGACAACGCTGACAAATCGAAGTCGGCCCCGGACGCACAGGAGGACACCATGAGATTCGAGATTCCCCAGTCCCTTCAGCAGGAACACGAGGAACTGCACGACGAACTGCGGCGCGCGACGCAAGCCGGCGGTGACGTCGGCGAGGCCGCCAGGACGCTGGCGCAGCTGATGCATCCGCATTTCATCAAGGAGGACCAGATCGCGCTGCCGCCGCTGGCGCTGTTGAGCGTGCTGGCCGAGGGCGAGGTGACGCCGGCGATGGCCGGCGTGCTCGAACTCACCGACCGATTGCAGGCCGAGCTGCCGGCGATGCTCGCCGAGCACAAGACGATCGTCGCCGCACTGGCGCGACTGCAGCTGGCAGCCGAGCGCGCCGGGCGCGACGACATCGTCGAGTTCGCGCACAAGCTGACGCTGCACGCGCAGGCCGAGGAGCAGGTGATGTATCCGGCGGCGCTGCTGGTCGGCAGGTTCGTGCGCCAGCGGCTGGCCCAGCCAGAAGCCGCTGTTGCCGCGTGACTGCACGCGCCGACTTACGACCTTTTGAACCCTGTGAGGAAACTCAGATGAAGCTTCGTTTAACTGCGGCGTTGGCCGCACCCCTGATCGCGGCGGCCTTGCTGCTGCCCGCCCCTGCCATGGCCCACTGCGACAGCCTCGACGGCCCGGTCGTCTCGCTTGCCCAGCAGGCGCTGGACAGGGGCAATGTGAATCTAGTGTTGCCGTGGGTCGCTGCTTCCGACGAGCCGACGATCCGCCGCGTCTTCGACCATGCGCTGGCGGTGCGCAAGCTCGGGCCCGACGCTGCGCGCCTGGCCGATCACTACTTCTTCGAAACCGTGGTGCGCATTCATCGCGCGGGTGAGGGCGCCCCGTACACCGGGCTGAAGCCCGCCGGGCGCGATCTCGGCCCGGCGATCCCGGCGGCCGATGCCGCGCTGAAGACCGGCTCGCCGCGGGCGCTCGAGGCAATGCTGGTCGATGCGGTGCGCGAACGGCTGCACGCGCAGTTCGAGCGCGCGCGCAGCCAGGCTGGCTTCGATGCGAACGATGTGGCCGCCGGCCGCCGCTATGTCGAGGCCTACGTGCCTTACGTGCACTACGTGGAACGGGTGTGGGAGGCCGCTTCGCCGGCGGCGCATGCGCACACGGCCTCGCCCGTCGCCCACACGCACTGACACGGTTCGAACCACGACGCCCACAACCGGTAGAGCAGAACGAGATGCGAGTTCCCGCCTTTTTCGAAGACGTGCCTGAGATCGCCGTCCAGGATCCGCTCGCTGCGCTCCTTGGCGCGGCCGAGCACGGTCGCATCGAGTACGCATACGCCGATGCGGTGAAGCTCGCCGGCCATTCGTGTCCGGCGGTGGCGAGCGCCTGGCTGCTGACCGCCAAGGCGCTCGCCCACCTGTACTCGGAGGAACTGCCGCAGCGGGGCAACACCAAGCTCGAACTGCGCGAGCCGCACGATGCTGCCTCGGCCGGGGTCATGGCGTCGGTGGCGGCGCTCGTTACCGGCGCGGCGGG
>JBFINI010000291.1:0-4667 GCA_041611275.1 Burkholderiaceae bacterium | reverse complement strand
TCGGCCGGCCTGGCGGCTCTCGTGCTGTTTGCCGACTACACCGGCGGCCTGGAGCAGGCCGGACTGAAGGTCACCTTCGACCTGTCGAACCACATGGTGATCATTGGGCTGTTCATCGGTGGGCTGATTCCGTTCTTGTTCGGCGCGATGGCGATGGAAGCCGTTGGCCGTGCCGCCGGCAGCGTGGTCGAGGAAGTGCGCCGCCAGTTCCGCGAGATCAAGGGGATCATGGAAGGTACCGCCAAGCCCGACTACAGTCGCGCCGTCGACATGCTCACCACTTCGGCAATCAAGGAAATGATGATCCCGTCACTGCTGCCGGTGGCGGTGCCGATCGTGGTCGGCGTGATCCTCGGCCCGGAGGCGCTCGGCGGCGTGCTGATGGGCACCATCGTTACGGGGCTGTTCGTCGCGATCTCGATGACCACCGGCGGCGGCGCATGGGACAACGCCAAGAAATACATCGAGGAAGGCAACCACGGCGGCAAAGGCTCGGACGCGCACAAGGCCGCTGTCACTGGCGACACGGTCGGCGATCCGTACAAGGACACCGCCGGCCCGGCGGTGAACCCGTTGATCAAGATCATCAACATCGTCGCGCTGCTGATCGTGCCGATCATCGCTTCGATCCACGGTGGAACAGCGATGGGTGCGCTGCCCGCAACGCCGGTCGCCATCGTTGCTCCGGCGGCCGTCGCCGCCGCAGCGGATCAACCGGCGGCCGAATCGGTCAATAACGAAGAGGCGAAGCAATAGCGCCTGTGTTCTGTCCCTGTTGTGGCCGGGCGGTGCAGAATCTTCTGCGCCGCCCTTTTTCTTGGCCATGAGCCCGATCGAACTGCGCCCCGCCCGGACCTCGGACCTGGCGGGCATCACCACGATCTACGCGCACCATGTCCTGCATGGACTCGCCAGCTTCGAGGTCGTGCCGCCGACGTTGGACGAAATGCGCGGCCGTTGCGAAGCCATCGTCGGCTCCGGCTATCCGTACCTGGTCGCCGTTGAAGCCGACAATGTGCTCGGCTACGCCTACGCCAGCGCCTATCGCGCCCGTCCGGCCTATCGCTATACGGTCGAGGATTCGGTGTACGTGGCCGCAAGCGCCACGGGCCGCGGTCTTGGCCGGCAACTGCTCACGACGCTGATCGGCGAATGCGAGCGCCGCGGTTACCGGCAGATGCTTGCGGTGATCGGCGATTCAGCCAATGCTGCGTCGATCGAACTGCACCGCGCCTGCGGCTTCACTCACACCGGCACGATGCGTTCGGTCGGCTTCAAATTGGGCCGCTGGGTCGATTCGGTGATCATGCAGCGACAGCTGGGGGATGGCGACGGGTCGCTGCCCGGCCACTAACGGCCGATTATCGACAATCACTGGCTTTATCGTTCTGTATCTCGCAGACCTTGACGGCTGATCTGAGCGGCTGCCGCCAGAGTGCGTAGCTGAGCTCGCGCTATGCACTCAAGAAGATAGCCTGGCGTCATTACGAACTACCGCGGCTCCTGCAGCAAGGCAGCCATCTTCTGATGAATCAGGTTGATCGCCTTGAGGGGGCGAATCAGCACCTTGAACTCGACCAGTTTTCCCTCGGTGTTCCACCGAAGCATGTCGACGCCATTGACGCTGATGCCGTCAATCTCGACTTCGAACTCCAGCACGGCATCCTGAGGACCGCTCAATTCGCGGACATACCGGAAAGACTCGTTGAAAAATACGAGCAAGGCCGCTGAGAGATAAATCTTCGTGAGAGCCTTGCCGACCTGTGGCTTATGAACGACCGGTGAATAGAAAACGACGTCATCAGCCAGCAGCGAGCCGAGGTCCGCTGGATTTCGTGATCGAACAATCTCGTGCCACTTCTCGACGGTGGACACGGTCATCAGCAACCTCCGGAGTCTGGTGCACTTGAGTCCGCCCGGCGTCCCGCTTCAGCGGCAATGCGGGCGTGCGGACGACAACCCGTATTGTCTCGTGTACGTGCAATTGAACGTGTCCGTCTCACCATCGCCGAACAGATGCGTGTGCACAAAGCTGCCACCGTCGCGAGCGCACCTTTGCGTCCTGCGAGACGGTCAGCTTGCCAAAGCCGTCGCGCGCAGCTTTGAACAGGCGGTCGTCCGGCTTGTCTCAAACGGGAAACGAATCGTACCGAAACGAGATGGCTCCGCCGCCGTGCTTGGCCCGGTCAACGCACCGGCGCCTCATGGCCAAGATCGCCGCGCAACGCTTGCTGCCGCACGCAATACGGTGCGATCCGCTCATTATCCAGCCAGGCCATGAACTTCGTCGCTGTCCGGTCGGTGGGCCGCGCCATCCACCCGCGCAGCCCGCTTTCGGTGAAGAAAAGCGGTTTCCTTCCCGGACGCGGGATGAGGCCGTCGCCGCCGACAACGCGTTGAACACGCTCCGGCGCGCGATCACGAGCGTCGGTTGCTAACACCTGCAATACGTCGGCCGCGGCAAAGAAGATGCCGTCCTCATCGAACACGACTCGTATCTAGTGCCCGGCAAATTCGAAGTAGTTGCCATGCCATTCACCGTAAGCCTGGTGCACCGCCCAGTGCCGGCCGAAGGCCGCCGCGCGCCAAAGCAGCCACAGCAACCAGCCTGCCCACAGCGGCGAGACGAAGGCAACACCGGTCATGGCCTCACCCCCCGTCATCACACTACGGACAAGCAGCGCGCCGCCGATTACCGTCCAGACGGCGAAGGCCAGCCAGCCCCAACGCAGCAGGCGCGCGTCGGGATCGGCGTTCAGTGTTTTCGGCGCCATGATTCCCCTTGACGAAGGACGCTTTGGCGCAACGGGCGGCGCGACGCGCGAGCAGCCACCGCCGGACCACCGTGACTCCGTTGCGAGCCCCCCTTACAGGGCGGTCGCGCAGCGATCGCGGGCGAAGGAATTATCCGCGCAGATGGCAGGCCACCCAATGGCCTTCGCTCGAGCGCTTCAGCGGCGGCATTTCAGTGCTGCATACAGGCAGCTGGCGGATCGGGCAACGGGTGTGGAACGGGCAGCCCGACGGCGGGTGGATCGGGCTCGGCACGTCGCCCTGCAGCATGATGCGCTTGCGCGTGACCTGCGGATCGGGAATCGGCACCGCGGAGAGCAGCGCCTCGGTGTACGGGTGCAGCGGCCTGGCGTACAGATCCTTGGCCGGCGCGATCTCGACGATGCGCCCGAGGTACATCACCGCCACGCGGTCGCTGATGTGCTCGACCACGGATAGATCGTGGGCGATGAACAGATACGTCAGCTTGAACTTGCTCTGCAGGTCCTGCAGCAGGTTGATCACCTGCGCCTGGATCGACACGTCGAGCGCCGAGACCGCCTCGTCGCAGATGATCAGCTTCGGTGAGACCGCCAGCGCGCGGGCGATGCCGATGCGCTGGCGCTGGCCGCCGGAGAACTCGTGCGGGTAGCGGCGCATGTAGTCGGCGGCCAGGCCCACCGTTTCCAGCAGTTCGGCGATGCGGTCCTCGAACTCGCGCCGCGTCTTGGTGAGCTTGTGGATGATCAGCGCCTCGCCGATGATGCTGCCGATCGTCATGCGCGGGTTTAGCGACGCGTACGGATCCTGGAAGATGATCTGCATGTCGCGCGCCAGCGTCCGGTGCGCCTTGCGGCCGAGCGCGGTGATGTTGGCGCCCTCGAACCACACTTCGCCGGAGGTCGGCTCGATCAGCCGCAGGATGCAGCGGCCGGTCGTGCTCTTGCCGCAACCCGATTCGCCGACCAGTCCCAGCGTCTCGCCGGCGGCCAGATCAAAGGTCACGCCGTTCACGGCATGCACGCGATCGACCGTCCGCCGCAGCAGCCCGCCCTTGACCGGGAAGTGCTTGACGAGATCCTTCACCCGCAGCAGCGGCTCGGTCACGTTGCCCCCTTCGCGCTGCGCGCTGTCCCCCCAAGGGAGAGCGAGCGCCTTCGGAGCGGCCGTGCGGCGCTCATCTCGCCAATGCCACGTCGAGGATGCACGCCACCTTGTGCCCCGGCGCCACCGTGCGCAGCGGCGGCGTGGCCGCCGTGCACGCGGCGCGCGCGTGCTTGCAGCGCGGCGCGAAGCGGCAACCTTCGGCCGGGGCGATCAGCTTCGGCACCACGCCGCCGATCGCCTCCAGCCGCACCTTGTGCGTGGCCGCGGTGTCGATGCGCGGGATCGAGCGGATCAGCCCCTGCGTGTACGGGTGGCGCGGGTTGCCGAACAGTTCCTTCACCGGCGCTTCCTCGACCACCTTGCCCGCGTACATCACCACCACGCGCTGCGCCGTCTCGGCCACCACGCCCATCGCGTGCGTGATCAGCATGATGGCCATGCCGAACTTCGACTTCAGCTCGCCGAGCAGTTCCAGGATCTGCGCCTGGATCGTCACGTCCAGCGCGGTGGTCGGCTCATCCGCAATGAGCAGCTTCGGGTTGCACGACAGCGCCATCGCGATCATGACCCGCTGCCGCATGCCGCCGGAGAACTGGTGCGGATAATGGTCCATGCGCGATTCGGCGGCGGGAATCCCGACCTCGTTCAGCAGCTGGAGGGCACGCGCCCTCGCGGCGCCGCGCTCCATCGGCAGGTGCGTGAGGATCGTCTCGACGATCTGGTCACCGATCGTGTAGAGCGGATTCAGCGAGGTCAGCGGATCCTGGAAGATCGCGCCGATCTTGCGG
>JBFINI010000290.1:0-4711 GCA_041611275.1 Burkholderiaceae bacterium | reverse complement strand
GCGATCCGCGAAGGCTCGACCAAGCGCGTGCTCGGCCTGCTAGAGGACCTGGCGGAAAACCGCAAGGACGACTATGCGAAGTTCTGGGCCGAGTTCGGTCAGGTGCTCAAGGAGGGCATCGGCGAGGACCACGCTAACAAGGAGCGCATCGCCAGGCTGCTGCGTCTGGCGTCGACCTCGAGCGACGGCGCGCAGACGGTTTCGCTCGCCGAGTACGTCGGCCGCATGAAGGAAGGGCAGACGCAGATCTACTACGTGACCGCCGATACGGCCGAGGCCGCGCGTTCGAGCCCGCACCTCGAAGTGTTTCGCAAGAAGGGCGTCGAAGTGCTGCTGCTGACCGATAGGGTCGACGAGTGGATGCTGGGATTTCTCGACGAGTTCGACGGCAAGCCGCTGACCTCGGTGGCCAAGGGCGATCTCGATCTCGGCGCGCTGGCCGACGAGAAGGAAAAGGAAGAGCAGGCCAAGGTCGCCGACGAGTACAAGGAGCTGGTCGCCAAGGTGAAGGAAGCGCTCGGCGAGCGCGTGAAGGAGGTGCGGGTGACACTGCGGCTCACGGACTCGCCGGCCTGCGTGGTGACCGACCGTGACGCAATGAGCGGTCACCTGGCGCGGCTATTGAAGGCCGCCGGTCAGAAGGCGCCGGAAGCCAAGCCCATTCTGGAATTGAATCCGCACCATGCGCTGGTGCAGCGGCTGAAGGTCGAAGAGTCGAAGCTTGCTGACTGGTCGGCCCTGCTGCTCGAACAGGCGGTCCTGGCCGAGGGCGGGCAGCTCGACGACCCGGCCGCGTTCGTGCGCCGGGTCAATACGCTGCTGCTCGATGGCGGCAAGTGACGGCAGCGTCCGAGTGCTAGGGTCGAAGGCGCGCAGTGACCGGAAACGACGGCGTCATCCCCGCGCAGGCGGGGATCCAGGGTCTTTACGTCTCGTCCGAGCGTTCGTGCCGCGGGCGTGCGGCGATCGGCTACGACGCTGTCATCCCCGCGCAGGCGGCTACCCAGTGTTGCTGATCAGACGCCGCGGCGCTCCTGCGTGACCCGCGCCCGCCGCCTGCGCGGCTTCGCACCGATCATCGACGAGCGCACCGAAACCCTTTTTCTCGGCAGCTTCCCGAGCGAAGCCTCACTGGCGGCTGGCCAGTACTACGCTCACCCGCGCAACCAGTTCTGGCGCCTGCTCGGTGCGCTGCTCGGCGAGCCGCTCGCCGAGATGGTCTATGAAGCCCGCTGCGACCGGGTGCTGGCGCATGGGGTCGGTATCTGGGACGTCCTCGATGCCTGCCGGCGTGCTGGCAGCCTCGATACCGACATCCGCCATGCCCGGCCAAACGATTTCGCGGCGCTGCGCCGGCGTGCGCCACGGCTGCAGCGGGTACTGTTCAACGGCGGCACCGCGGGGCGCTTCGCGCGCCACTTCGCCGCCGCCGGTTTCGCCACTGCGGTGCTGCCCTCGAGCAGTCCAGCGCATGCCGCGCGCAGCTATGAGCAGAAGCTGGCGGTGTGGCAGGCTGCCTTCGCGAGGCCTGCGTGAGCCGCCAGCGGGCCAAGCGCGACTCGCACTTGTCGCGCCGGCTGTCGCCACAAGTGACGCTGTCCGAGGAGGACGGTGTTCGCTATCTGCACTTCGGCACCGAGTGGGTACAGGGGGCAATGCGCATCGGTCGCCCGTGGTCAATCGAGCTCGAATACCAGCAGCAGATGATGGCGCCGCTGCTGTTCCTGCCGGCGCCGGCGCAGGTGCTGCAGCTTGGGCTGGGCGCGGCGGCGCTGGCCCGTTTCTGTCATCGCCGCCTCGACGCCGAGGTCAACGTGGTCGAGATCAGCGATGAGGTCGTCGCTGCCGCGCGACGCTGGTTCGCGCTGCCGGCCGATGATGACCGGTTGAACATCATCGTGGGCGACGCGCGTGATGTGGTCGCTCATCCACGGCTGCGGCACGGTTTCGACTGGGTGCAGGTGGATCTTTACGACCGTGCCGCCCGCGGTCCGGTGCTCGACGATGCGGCTTTCTACGAGGCGTGCCGACGTCTGCTGCGCCAGCCGGGTATTGCCGTCTTCAATCTGTTCGGGCGCGGGTTTGACGCGAGCTTTGCTCGCATTGCCCGTGCGTTTGCCGACCGGGCGCTGGCGCTGGCCGAGGCCGATGCCGGCAATCGGGTCGTGCTGGCTTTCGCCGGTCCACCGCTCACGGTGGGTTGGCCCGAGCTTTACGCGCGGGCGCGGGTGGTCGAGCGGCACTATGGGCTTCCGGCCCGAAAGTGGGTCTCCGGGCTCCGCGGGCAAAGCTCTGACGAGCCGCATTTGCGCATCTGAGCCCTGGCTGCCGCGGTGCCACCCCAACAAAAAGAAAGGTCTCGGGCTGGGCCCTCACGTGAGGTCTTAAGCATAATGCGGGCATTGACAGCGCCGGCTCGACCGATAGATTCCGCGCGAGGCGGGCCCGGTGGCCGGCTGTGCCGTCAGCTACGGCGTCCGCGCGCGGCGTGCAACCGATGACCAGCCCGATATCCTCCCTGCCGAATCTTTCCGTCCAGCGCTCGACCGAACTTCTGCGCGAAGGGCTGAAACTGATCGGTGAGCAGCTCGGCGCGGCCTTCACGGGGCTGCTCGCGCCAGCGATCGCCCATCTGACCTCGAAGCTGGATTCGGACCTCGGCGCGCCGGCAGCGCGGCGCTTCATCGCCGCGCGCCGCGACGACTTGCGGCGCGGTTTCATTGCCCGCCTCAAGGACGAGCAGGATGAGACCCTGGCTCGACTGTTGAAGCGTGATAAGCCGGTCGCCGATACTTCGCGGAAGGTCACCGCCGAAACGATGACGTTGATGGAAGACGATGCCGTGGCCACGGCCGAGATCGTCTCCAAGTTGGCAAGGCGGATGCAAGGTCATCTGGAGCTCGCTTTGCGCGAGTTGCATCTGCTGGTGGGGCACCTGTCCAGCCGGGAGTCGGTTCGCATCGGCGACGACCCCTTCGCGCCCGACGTGTGCGCCAAGGCCCTGCTCGAATCGGCGCGCAAGCTGGGGCTCGAGGCCAGCGGCTGGGATTCGCTGCTGGCGGCCTTCGAGCGGCCACTGAGCGTGGAGCTGGCCCGCTGCTATCAAAACGTGCTCGAGCATTTCCGCAAGCATCGCCTGGACGCCGGCGAGATTCGCCGCGATCTGGCGGCCCGGCAGGCGCTGGGCCGGCCGACCTTGAACCCGGTAACGAAGACGAAATCAACGACCGGCGACTTCGCGTCAGGCTTCGATACGGTGATCAAGAGCCCGGCGGCGCAACGGCTGGGCTGGATGGACGAGGCGCCGCGGATCAATGCGGTTCCTCCTTCCGGCGGCGATGGCGCGGGCACGGTCGGCGCGGTCGTGACGCCGGCGCTGGTGGCCGACGTACGCGCATCGCTCGACAACATGATGGCGCGGATGGCCGCTGGGGTTCGCGGCACGTCGGTGCCGACGTCGCTGCCCTCGATGGGCAGGCCGCCGCCGGACCTGATCTCGGCGATCAACGAGATGCAACAGGTCGGCGCGCGCGGGCCGGCGGCCGCGGCCACCGGCGTGGGTCCCGCGGTCGGGATGGCCGGCATCGACCAGGGTGCGTGGCGCGAGGTGTTGCTGGCCAAGTCGAATCGAACCGTTGACAAGCTGACGATCGAGATCGTCGGCATGCTGTTCGATCATGTCTTACAGGACAACCAGGTGCCGGCCGAGATCAAGGCCGTGCTGTCCAGGATGCAGTTCCCGGTGCTGAAGGTCGCGCTGACCGACGCCGAGTTTTTCGCCTCGACGGCGCATCCGGCGCGCCGGCTGATCGACCGGCTCGCATCGACCGCCGTCGGCTGGGAGCCCTACGGTGACGAAAACCAGCGCTACAAGGCGGAAGTCGAGCGCGTGGTGCAGCAGGTGCTGGAGCGGTTCGACAAGGATCTGGGGGTGTTCGAACAGCTGCTCAACGAGTTCGATCTTTTCATCGGCGAACTGCCGACGCGCGATACCGATCCGGTTGCCCGCGCCAAGCGCGCCCTCGAGGAAGCGGAAAAGCGCGAAGTGCTGGTGATCAATACGACCATCCAGGTGCGCCGCGCTTTCGAGCATGTCGAGCTCGAGCCGTATCTGCGCGAGTTTCTGGTTGGACCCTGGGTGCAGGCGCTGGTTAATGCGACGATGCGCGACGAGCAGACGCCGGGATTCTCAAAAGCGTTCCGCCAGGTGATCCACGACATTGTGTGGAGCGTGCAGCCGAAGGTTTCGGCCGACGAGCGCAAGCGGCTCGTGGGGCTGATTCCCGGGATGACGCGGGTGCTGCGCGACGGCCTGAACATGATCCGCATGCCCGAACAGGACCAGCAGAACTTGCTGAAGAATCTGATGGCCTCACATGCCGTCGCCGTGCGGCCGGTCGATCAGGCCACCTACATCAAGGCGAAAGTCTCGACCGGCGAACTGCGGCAGCGGCTCGATGAAATGCACATCACCGGCACTTTCCCGATCAGCACGCCCGGCGGTCTGAAAGTCAGCGCCCGCGCCGTGCAGCGCGCCGCCGAAAACCATGCGGCGCAGGTCGTGATGCCGGAACCGGTTGCCGATTCGCCGCCGCTGGACTTCGAGCAGGATGTGGCCTACGACGGCCAGCAGCGTGGCCAAGAACGCGCTGTTCTTCAGGCCGTCCATCGGATTGCGTGCTTTTTTCGCTTCCATCTCTGTGTACCTCGT
>JBFINI010000289.1:0-4714 GCA_041611275.1 Burkholderiaceae bacterium | reverse complement strand
TACCGGCCGAGCCGGCAGAAAAAAGTCGGCCGCTGTCGTGTCCATCAAGGAGAGACGCCATGCCGCATCGAGCCCAGAAACGCGTTCTTCCGCCGCCGCTGCCTGAGTGGTTTCCGCGCGGGATGACGCTGCTGCGCGATCCCACATTGAACAAGGGCACGGCGTTTTCGTACAGCGAGCGCGATGCGCTGGGCCTGCGCGGGCTGCTGCCGCCGAACGTACTTTCGCTGGACGACCAGATGGCGCGCGTGCTGGAGAACCTCCGCCGCCTGCAGTCGAACCTCGACAAGTACATTCTTCTCGAGTCGCTGCAGGACCGCAACGAGACGCTGTTCTACCGGGTTATTACCGAGAACCCGGACGAGATGATGCCGCTGATTTACACGCCCACGGTCGGCCTCGCCTGCCAGAAGTTTGGGCACATTTACCGGCGGCCGCGCGGCATGTACATCTCTGTGAACCACCGCGGCCGCATCGCCCAGGTGCTGGGCAACTGGCCGTACCGCGAAGCGTCGATCATCGTCGTCACCGATGGCGAGCGCATCCTCGGCCTGGGCGACCTCGGCACCAACGGCATGGGCATCCCGATTGGCAAGCTGGCGCTGTACACCGCCTGCGCCGGCGTACACCCGCGGCACTGCCTGCCGGTGCTGCTCGACGTCGGCACCAACAACGAAGCGCTACGCAACGACCGCCTCTACCTCGGCTCGAGGCAGCCGCGGCTGACCGGTGCTGCCTACGACGAACTCGTCGAGGAGTTCATCGAGGCCACGCAGCAGGTCTTCCCCGGCATCGTCGTGCAGTTCGAAGACTTCGCCAATCACCATGCGTTCCACCTGCTGCAGAAGTACCGCGACAAAATCTGCTGCTTCAACGACGACATCCAGGGCACCGCGTCGGTGACCGTTGCCGGCATCTTCTCGGCGCTGCGCGTCACGAGGAAGCCGCTGGCGCAGCAGACCTTCCTGTGTCTCGGCGCCGGCGAAGCCGCCACCGGCATCTCCGACCTGCTCATCGAGGCGATGGTTGACGACGGCATGGACGCCAAGGCGGCGCGCGGCCGCTGCTGGCTGGTCGACTCCAAGGGACTGGTCGTCGCTTCGCGCGGCGATCTGGCCGAGCACAAGAAACCGTATGCGCACGACCATGCGCCGGTGCTGGGCTTCGTCGATGCGATCAAGCAGCTCAAGCCCACCGCGATCATCGGCGTGTCGGCCACCCCGAACACCTTCACCCGCGAGGCAGTCGAGACGATGACCGGCATCAACGAGCGGCCGATCATCTTCGCGCTGTCGAACCCGACCTCGCGCTCGGAGTGCACGGCCGAGCAAGCCTATGCGTGGTCGGGCGGGCGCGCGCTGTTCGCCTCGGGCAGCCCGTTCGACCCGGTGACCGTCAACGGCAAGCACTACGTGCCGCGGCAGGGCAACAACTCGTACATCTTCCCCGGCGTCGGCCTGGGCGCAATCGTCGGCGGCCTTTCCCGCGTGACCGACCGCATGTTCATGGCCGCGGCGCGCACCCTGGCGGCGCAGGTTAGCGATGCCGATCTTGCGCAGGGCAGCCTGTACCCGCCGCTCGCTCGCGTGCGCGATGTCTCGGCCTTTATTGCCGCCGCGGTCATCGAGGAGGGCCTCGCGTCGGAGCTGGCCGGCATCGATCCACCGGCGGACATGCTGGCCTACGTACGATCGCAGATGTACGTGCCGCAGTACATGGAGTACGCGTAACGGACCCGGTAACAGGCGCATACCGGATCGCGGCGCCGTCACCGGCAGCAGGGAAATCGAGTGTTTCGCGGCGGCGCGGACATTGACGCTGCTCAAGACGCGAAGTCGCAGGAACGCATACGTTTGCAGCGTTCCGGCCCCCGTTACACGGAACGAGCAAGAACAGAGAGACCGGCCGGGATCATGGATTCCACGCAGGGCTGCGAAGAACGATGGCGGTGTACAGCAATCGCAAGGGGATAGACCTGCCGCTCGCCGGGGCGCCGCAGCTGCGCGTTGACGCCGCGCCGCCGAGCCCGCGCGTGGCCCTGATGGCGGCCGACACGGCCGGACTGAAGCCGGCGCTGGCAGTGCAGGTCGGCGATCGCGTGCGCCGAGGCCAGAAGCTGTACGAGGACAAGCGGCTGCCGGGCGTGGCCTTTACGGCGCCGGCCGCCGGTAGTGTCGCTGCCGTCCATCGCGGCGAACGGCGCGCGCTGATTTCGGTCGTCATCGATGTCGACAGCGGTGATGCGGCCGGTGACCAGGTCGAGTTCACGAGTTTTCGCGGCCGGCCGGTGGCCGAACTCGACGGCGCCGCGGTGCGCGCGCTGATGCTCGAGGCCGGACTGTGGCCGGCGCTGCGCACGCGGCCGTTCGGCAATGTGCCCGCCGCCGATGCGGCAGCCGGCGCGATCTTCATCACCGCGATCGACACGCGGCCGCATGCGCCGCCGCCGGCGCTTACCATCGCGGCGCGCGGGGCGGAATTCCGCGACGGGCTCGCGTGCCTGCGCAAGCTGACCGAAGGGCCCGTGTATCTGTGCGTCGGTGCCGGCGATGCGGTCGATGCGCCGGCCGGCGTCCAGGTCGAGCAGTTCGACGGTCCGCATCCGGCCGGCAACGTCGGCTGGCACATCCACTGCCTGCACCCGGTGAGCCTGCATCGGTTCGTCTGGCACATCGGCTACCAGGACGTCATCGCGCTCGGCCACCTCGCGCGCACGGGCAAGCTTGATTTCGAGCGCGTCGTTTCGCTGGCCGGCCCGTCGGTGCGGCAGCCCCGGCTGCTGCGCACCCGCGTCGGCGCGTCGATCGACCGGCTCGTCGCTGGCGAGCTTGACGACGGCGAACATCGCGTGATCTCCGGCTCGGTGCTCGACGGCCGCACGGCGATGGGCGAGGCGCACGGCTACCTCGGCCGTTTTCACCATCAGGTCTCGGCCCTGCGCGAGGGGCGCCAGCGCGAGATGTTCGGCTACATCACGCCAGGTGCGGCGAAGTTCTCGGTCACCGGCAGCGTGCTCGGCGCGTTCTCGCGCGCACAGCGCGCGCTGACCACCTCGACCAACGGCTCGCCGCGGGCGATGGTGCCTATCGGCACCTACGAACGCGTGATGCCCTTCGACATCCTGCCGACGTTCCTGCTGCGCGCGCTGATCATCGGCGACGACCCGCGCGCGGTGGCGCTCGGCGCGCTCGAGCTCGACGAGGACGACGTGGCGCTGTGCACCGTCGTTTGCCCCGGCAAGTACGAGTACGGGCCGCTGCTGCGCAAGACGCTGACGCGCGTCGAGAAGGAGCACTGATGCAGCGGCTGCGAACATTCCTCGACAAGCAGGCGCACTACTTCGAAAAGGGCGGCCGCTTCGAGAAGTTCGCCCCGCTGTGGGAGGCGGCCGACACCTTCTTCTATGCGCCGGGCTCGGTGGCCGGCGGCGGCGCGCACGTGCGCGACGCGATCGACCTGAAGCGGATGATGATGCTGGTGGTGATCGCCACCCTGCCCTGCGTGTTCATGGCGCTGTTCAACACGGGGCTGCAGGCGAACCTGGCCATCGATCCGGCAAAAGCGGCCGCGCTGGACGGCTGGCGGCACGACGTGATCCGCGCTCTCGGCGTCGGTTATTCGGCCGACAGCGCCATCGCCAACCTGACGCACGGCGCGCTTTACTTCCTGCCGCTGTACATCGTGACGATGATCGTCGGCCTGAGCTGGGAAGTGATGTTCGCCATCGTGCGCAAGGTCGAGGTCAACGAAGGCTTCTTCGTCACCGGCATCCTGTATGCGCTGATCCTGCCGCCGACCACGCCGCTGTGGCAGGCGGCCCTGGGCATCAGCTTCGGCGTGGTGATCGCCAAGGAGGTTTTCGGCGGCACCGGCATGAACTTCGTCAATCCAGCGCTGGCTGCGCGCGCCTTTCTGTTTTTTGCCTACCCGGCCGAGATCTCCGGCGACAAGGTGTGGACTGCGGTTCCCGACGGCGCGGCCGTCGACGGTTTTTCCGGCGCCACGCTGCTGTCGCAGATGCGGGTGATGACCGAGCCGTTCGCGGCGCAGGATTTTTCCTGGTGGAACGCCTTCATCGGCCTGGAGCCGGGCAGCATGGGCGAAACCTCGGCGCTGGCGGCACTGCTCGGCGCGGTGCTGATCCTGGTGACCAAGGTCGGCTCGTGGCGGACGATGACCGGCGTGGTGCTCGGCACCATCGCCATGGCCAGTCTGCTCAACGCGATCGGCTCGGCGACCAACCCGTGGTTCGGCGTGCCGTTCTGGTGGCACATGGTGCTCGGCAGCTGGGCCTTCGGCACCGTGTTCATGGCGACCGATCCGGTCACCTCGCCGTTCTCGGAAAAGGGCAAGTGGGTCTACGGCATCCTGATCGGTGCGCTGATCGTACTGATCCGGGTGGTGAACCCCGCCTATCCGGAAGCGGTGATGCTGGTGATTCTGTTTATGAACGTGATGGCGCCGGTGATCGACCACGCCTTCCTCTCGGCGAACATCAAGCGCAGGCTGGCGCGCGATGGTTAACATCAATTCGACCCGCTACACGATCGTCTTCGCCACCGTGGTGTGCGTGGTCTGCGCGCTGCTGGTCTCGGTCACCGCGGTGTCGCTGCAGCCGCGGCAGAAGGCCAACGCGCGGCTGTACATGGAGAAGAATGTGCTGGTCGCCGCCGGCCTCGTGCAGCCGGGCGAAGACGTCGACCGCCGGGAGATC
>JBFINI010000288.1:0-4720 GCA_041611275.1 Burkholderiaceae bacterium | reverse complement strand
TGCGGACGCCTTTGGCCACGGCACGCACGTGGCGTCGGTGGCCGCCGGTCGCGCCAAGTACTACTCGTCCGGCACCCCAGCCATGACCTACTCATTCAACCCGGCGGGCGAGTGATGAGCCGATTCGAATTGCACGGAGACATCATGGAACGCATCTTCACCACGGAGTCGACCGAGAACGCCGCCGAAGGGGCAATCGACCTGATGGCCAAGCTGGCCGTGCTGATCGTTGCGGCGCTGCTGTTTGCCGGTTACGGCATCCGCGAAGGCCGCACGCAGCCGATCCAGGCGCGTGGCTGGCAGGCAACCGCACCGGCCCAGGGCGACAAAGTGGTGATGCTGAAGCGCTTTGCGACCGAACGCAGCCATACCGCGGCGCAGGCCGCGCGCAAGGCGGCGCGGCCACCGCTGACCGATTTCTGATCGTCCGAATTTCATCGTCCGTTAGGTCGACAGCGCAACACGGTATGACCGGGCACGATCCATGGACACGGTAATGCGAAATTCAAGCGATTCGACCTCACTGCCGATGTAGCAGAACAGTGCGACCCTGACCGCAGAAGCGCCCCGACCCAAGCCAAGAAAATGAGCCAAAGCGAAATGGCAGCTCCCGCCCTGCTCCAGCGCGGTTTGCTGTCGCGCGCCAGGCACTGGCTGATGCCCGACTACAACGCCGGTGCCTCGGCCTACTGGCTGCTGCTGGTGTCGGTCGGTGCGGCCGTGATCGGCTACTCGGCCGTGAAGGTGGCGGCGCTGCCGCAGGCCGAACTGATCCAGGTGCTGGTTGCCGCGGTGATCGCGGCGGTGGTCGGTCTGTTCCCGGTGCGCGTGCCGGGCTCGAAGCACTCGATTGCCGCTGGCGACATCTTCATCTTCCTGCTGCTGTTGCTGCACGGGCCGGCGGCGGCCGTGGTTGGCGCCGCGGCGGAAGCGGCGGTCGGCTCATGGCGCACCTCGAAACGCTGGAGCAGCCGCATCGCCAGCCCGGCCTCGGCGGCAGTGGCGATGTTCAGCTGCGGTCTGCTATTCGACCTGACCCTGACGGCGCTGGGCAACATCGGTCTCGGCGGCGACGGCGCCGTGCTCGGCATGGTGATGCTGTTCGCGGTCGGTTACTTCGTCGTCAACACGACGCTGATCACCTCGGTCGTCTACCTGAAGCGCAAGCAGCGGCCGGCGCTCACCGAATGGCTCGGCAACTTCGGCTGGGTCGGCATCGCCTACGCGGCCTCGGCGTCGATCTCTGGCCTGCTGTACCTGACCTTCCAGAAGTTCGGCGTGCCGACGCTGATCGTCGCGGTGCCGATCATCGCGATGTTCCTGACCACGATGCACTACTACTTCGGCCAGCAGGAGGCGGCTGCCCGCGCCAATCGCGAGCGGGTCGAGGCGGCCGAGCGCGAAGCGGCGCAGGCGGCGCGGCACGTGCGCGAACTGGAAGCGAGCGAGAAGCGCTTTCACAGCGCCTTCACGCACGCCTCGATCGGCATGGCGCTGGTCGGCATCGACGGCGGTGTGCTGCAGGTCAACCGCGCGCTGTGCGTGCTGCTCGGCCACGACGAACCGGAGCTGATCGGCCATCCGTTCATCGATTTCGTCGATGACGTCGACCAGGGCAAGCTCACCGAACAGCTGCAGCGAGTCGATGCCGAACACGCACGCACGTTCGCTGTGGAACTGCGCTGCCGCCATCGGCACGGCGGCGAAGTCTGGGTGTCGCTGGCCAGCGGCTTCTTCTCCGACGTCAAGTCGAGCGCGCCGTGCCTGATCTTCCAGGTGCAGGACATCACCGCGCGGCGCCGCGCCGAAAGCCGGCTGCAGCACATTGCCTTTCACGACGGTCTGACCAACCTCGCCAACCGCAACCGCTTCAATGATTGCCTGCAGGTGGCGATCGACCGCTGCAAGAAGGACTCGACGCACAACTTCGCGGTGCTGTTCCTCGATTTCGACCGCTTCAAGATCATCAACGACAGTCTCGGCCACCGCGCCGGCGACGAGTTCCTGGTCAAGGTGGCGCGCCGTATCCAGGAACACGTGCGCCCCACTGACACCGTGGCCCGCCTCGGCGGCGACGAGTTCGCGATCCTGACCGACGATATGGAGCTGGCCCGCCATGCGGTGGGACTGGCCGAGCGGTTGCAGCACGTGCTGCAGGTGCCGGTGATGGTCGGCCGCAATGAGATCGCCACCAGCGCCAGCATCGGCATCACCTTCTCCAGCATCGGTTACACCCGCCCCGACGAGGTGCTGCGCGATGCCGATATCGCGATGTACAAGGCCAAGTCGCTCGGCAAGGCACAGTACGCGCTGTTCGATGCCAGCCTGCACTCACAGGTCACCGCGCAGCTGCACCTGGAGAGCGACCTGCGTCGCGCCCTCGATCAGCAGCAGCTCACGCTCGAGTACCAGCCGCTGTATGAACTGGCCAGCGGCAAGTTGATCGCCTTCGAGGCGCTGGCACGCTGGCACCATCCCGAGCGCGGCACGATTCCACCGGCATCCTTCATTCCGATCGCCGAGGAAGCCGGGCTGATCGGCGCGCTGACCCAGTTCGTCATCGATCGTGCCTGCCTGCAGCTCGCGCAATGGCACGCCGCGCATCCCGCCAATCGCGACCTGCGCATGCACATCAACATTTCCGGCGCCGACTTGTGCGGCAGCGGTTTTGCCGGCCGGGTGACGCGCACCATCCTCACCCGCGGCCTGCAGCCGCACCAGATCACGCTCGAGATCACGGAAAGCATGCTGATGGAGCGGCTCGACGCTGCCCTCGGCACGCTGGAGGAGCTCTCGCAGCTCGGCATCGGCATCAGTGTCGACGACTTCGGCACGGGCTATTCGTCGCTGTCGTACCTGTCGAGCCTGCCGATCGCCAGCCTGAAGATCGATCGCTCGTTCGTGAACAAGCTGGTGACGAGCACGCAGAACTCCGAGATCGTGCGCGCCGTCATCACGCTGGGCAGCTCGCTCGGCAAGGTGGTGATCGCCGAAGGCATCGAAACCCCGGCGCAGATGAGCCGGCTACGCGAACTGGGCTGCAATTTCGGCCAGGGCTTCCACATGTCGAAGCCGGTCTCGGCCGAGAACGCCGACCTGCTGCTGGCCACGCAACGCGATTCGCTCGACCGCCGGCGCGAACCGGGCCGGCCGACGCTGGCTTTCAGCTCGAACAGCTGACCGGCGCCTGCTCCGCCATGACGCCGCGCGAATGCGCGGCGTTCTCGTTTGTGACCTTGGCTAGTTGCTGCTGCGGACCTCGGTGTTCGGTTCGATACCGTTCGTGGTCCCTCGCCGCTGGTGACCATTCGAAAGCAGGCCGCGACCGGGCCGCGGACATCTGCTCGCGTCTTGACCGCGCTAGAAGGCAACAAGAGCGCGACTACTGCAGGCATACGTCATGGTCACGGCGTTCGGGCTCGTCCGCGAACCTGTGACCGGCCATCGCCGTGGTGCCCGACAAGCGCCGTCGCCCCGGCGCAGGCCGGGGCCCAATGGGCAATTGCCGAAATATCCTTCGTATGTAGCCCGAGTCTGCGCGGAATCGGTAGAGACGACGGCCAGGCGGTCCCGGCGCGAGCCCGCTCAGCGCGCAGACGTCGGTGCCGGCGTCGCGGCGATCGTCGCGGGCGTCGGCGCGGCGGCGGTGCCATCCGACGGCGGCAGCGCCTCCTGCACTTCTTCCGGCGTGCCGGCTTCGAGCTCGCCGTTGGACCTGTTCAGGCGGTCCTCGGCGATCTTGTTCAGCACGATGATGGCGATGCGCCGGTTCAGCGGGCTGCGCGCATCGTCCTTGAGCAGCAGGTTCGAGTCGGCCAGCCCGACCACGCGCACGATGCGGTCGCGGCCGAGACCGCCCGCAACCAGTTCGCGCCGCGAGGCGTTGGCGCGATCGGCGGACAGTTCCCAGTTCGAGTAGCCGCGCTCGCCGCCGGAATACTGCGCTGAATCGGTATGGCCGGACAGCGCGATGCGGCTGTCGACTTCGTTCAGCACTTCGCCGATCGCGCGCAGGATTTCGCGCATGTACGGCTGCACGGTGCTGGAGCCCAGCTCGAACATCGGCCGGTTGAAGTCATCGATGATCTGGATGCGCAGGCCGTCGGGCGTGACCTCGACGCGGACCTGGTGGCGGAACTCGGCCAAGCGAGAATTGTTGAGAATCGCCGCGTCGACGCGCTGCTTGAGCTTTTCCATCCGCTCGCGCTCGATCTTGGCCAGCTCGCGGCGCATCTGGTGCGGCGTCTGTTTCTTCGTTTCGTTTTCGCCGTTCTTCACCTGCCCGACCGACTGCGTCAGGCTCGGCCCGCCGCCCTGGATCACCGAGGTGGCGTCGCCGGCGCCCGAGCCGCCCGAGAGCGCGACTTTCAGCGGCGACTGGAAGTAATCGGCGATGCCATTGAGGTCGCCCTTGGTGGTCGAGCCGAGTAGCCACATCAGCAGGAAGAACGCCATCATCGCCGTGACGAAGTCGGCGTAGGCGATCTTCCAGGCGGCGCCGTGGCCGCCGCGGCCGCCTTTCTTGATGCGCTTGATGACGATGGTGCTTTTTGCTTTTTCGCTGGTGGCCATGTCAGTCTTTCACTTTCGATGTACGCGACCGCTGCGCGGTCGCACGTGCATCGAAAGTGCTCCAGTCAGTGCGCGGGGCTTGGGGCGGCCCGGCGCCCCGCGCAGCTATCTGCGAACGGCTTTGCGCTGCGCGCGTCGCCCTTCGCTG
>JBFINI010000287.1:0-4805 GCA_041611275.1 Burkholderiaceae bacterium | reverse complement strand
GGGCGCGTTGTCGAGCCTATCGGCCGCCGCTCAGGATCCCGCTGCGGCAAACACTGGCGCAGCAACGTGCCCCACCCTGACAAGAACGTGGCTGACGCCGGCCGATATTTGCAGTTTCCAGCCGTGCGCATAATTGAGCGCCTGCGCACACGTTCGGGCCAAAGCAACGACATCGCGACCGCGTTCGAGCCGATGGACTGCCTGCTTCATTTGTTCGACACCCAGTTCAGCGGGTCGTGATTCGGGTCATTGTCGGCCTTGCCGCGCAAAACTTTCAGTGGACGGGCAAAGGTGCGGCGAGGCTCGGCACCGCCGGCTCCGGTCAGGCGGCGACTCCAAGGATACGGGGTGTCCGCATTCGACAATGTGTACCCGCCAGCCGCACAACGCGAAGTCGCGCACGCGTCCTCCGTTACGCCCGACGGCACCTGCACGGGTCACCCGAGGCAGCGACCACCGTTCGCGCGAAGAAAGTCCGCTCAAGCGGCCCGCTGCTGCAGGACCTCGATCGCCGGCAGCGTCTTTCCTTCAAGGAACTCGAGGAACGCGCCGCCGCCGGTCGAGATGTAACTGACACGGTCGGTAATGTTGTACTTGGCGATCGCTGCGACAGTGTCGCCGCCGCCGGCAATGGAAAAAGCGCCGCGTGCGGTCGCTTCGGCAATGGCCAGCGCCATCTGATGCGTGCCGTTGGCGAAGGCATCGAACTCGAACACGCCCACCGGTCCGTTCCAGATGATCGTTCCCGCCGAATTGATCACGTGGGCCAGCGACAGCGCGCTCTGCGGGCCGATGTCGAGAATCATCTCGTCGGCGCGCACGTCGTCAGCGCGGCGGACCGTCGCCGGAGCATCAGCCTTGAACTCCTTGGCCACGACCACGTCGATCGGCAGCGGCAGCGTGCCGCCCTTGGCGGCCAGTGTGGCCAGCACTTTCTTGCACTCCGGCACCAGATCCGGCTCGGCCAGCGACTTGCCGATCTTCATGCCCTCGGCCAGCAGGAATGTGTTAGCGATACCGCCGCCGGCAATCAGCAGATCGACCTTCTGCGCCAGGTTGTTCAGGATGGTGAGCTTGGTCGAGACTTTGGAACCGGCAACGATTGCCAGCAGCGGCCGCTTGGGCTCGAGCAGCGCCTTGCCGAGCGCGGCAATCTCGGCCGCCAGCAGCGGTCCGGCGCAGGCAACTGGCGCATACTTGGCGATGCCGTGCGTGGTTGCCTCGGCGCGATGCGCAGTGCCGAAGGCATCGTTGGCGTAGACGTCGCACAGCTTGGCCAGCTTCTGCGCAAGTTCGTCGCTGTTCTTCTTCTCACCCTTGTTGATGCGGCAGTTCTCCAGCAGCACCACCTCGCCGGGCGCGACTTCGACGCCGTTGACCCAGTCGCGCTTGACCGGCACTTCGCGCTCGAGCAGTTCGCCAAGCCGTTTCGCTACCGGCGCCAGCGAATCCTCCTTCTTGAACTCGCCTTCGGTCGGTCGACCGAGGTGTGAGGTGACCATCACCGCCGCACCGCCGTCGAGTGCCATGCGAATGGCCGGCACCGACGCGCGGATGCGCGTGTCGTCGGTCACGTTGCCCGCGTCGTCCTGCGGCACATTGAGATCCGAGCGGATGAACACACGTTTGCCGGCGAGCGCGCGCGCCGCGGCGAGATCGGAAAGAAGTGTGACTTTCATGGTTGAAGCGGCCGTTCGAAGAGTGAAGGGGTCGCCGCGGACCCGGCAGCCGGTGCGCGCAGCGAGAACTCGCTGGAACGGGTCAAATTATACGAACCCCATGTGTCAGGCCGTCTGCGCTATGTCAGCAGGCGATGTGATCGCGGCGATTGTTCATGACCCGTTGCGCTGACACTCAACGCACGGGCATACCAACATGGACGCTTGCGCTGCGCATCGCGATCGGTGGTGCCACGCTGTTGCTGCTGCTCCAGGCCATGCCCACGGTCGCGGCGTTGCTCGAATATCGACGCGGCTTGCTGCTGCACGAGCCCTGGCGAGTGCTAAGCGGCCATTTCGTGCACATCAACTGGACCCATGCGCTTGCCAACGCGGTCGCCTGGGTGCTTCTAGCGCGCCTGTTCGAACGCACGCTCGACGCCGGCAAGCAGCTGCTATGCATCGTCGCTGGCGCTGTCGTCATCTCGCTCTCGCTGACCCTGGTCTACCCTTCGATCGAGTGGTACCGGGGCGCCTCCGGCACGTTGCACGCGCTGTTCTTCGCCGCCACTGCGAAGGCGGCGTTCAACGCGCGTTCGCAGCGTTTTCGGCTTCTTGCGCTGGTCGCGCTATTCGTCGGTGGCTGGCTGAAGGTCGCCCTCGAGCTGCCGCGCGGCGCGGCCACGCCTTACGCGCCGTGGCTCGGCAGCACGACCGTGCCTCAGGCGCACCTGATTGGCGCGCTCGTTGGCACGACGCTCGGCCTGCTCTTCGCCGGCAGGAGCGCAGCGCGCTCGGTCAGCTGATAAGGCGGCGCGCTGGAAGCGTCAGCGCGCCGATCAAAAGCAGGTGCAGCCAGGACAGCGCGCCGCCGCCTCCGCCGCCCCCGCCACCACCACTACCGACGCTGACATCCACCAAGAAGTCATAGTTGTCGCGGGTACCGCGGTCGTCAGTCACTTCCAGGCGCAATGTGTAGCGGCCAACATTGTTGCCGATGAACGTCGACGCCGACGCCGCGTTGCTCACGAAGCTGCCGCCGCCCGGGCCCGAGACGACCGTCCAGTTGAAGTTCGTCAGCGTGCTGCGCGGCGCCGGCAGGCTTTGCGAGCCATCGAAGCCGACCGCCTGCCCCTGCACCGCGCTGGCGGGCCCGAAGACGACGGCGACCGCGTTGGCCGCCGCCCGCACGGCGCGCCCGGCATCGAGCATGCCTTCTCCGCACGACGACGACGTGCAGTTGCACTGCCCGTCGTTGGGCAGGTTGCCGTCGACATCCGGCAGGAACGCCGGATCGGCACAGGACAGCAGCGCCGGATCAGCTGCGGAAAACACGCGTGAAGTCAGCCGCAGCCGCGCGATGAGTTCCGCATTGGTCAGCAGCGGGTCGACGCTGAGCATCAATGCCGCCACGCCGGCAACCATCGGTGTCGAGAAGCTGGTGCCCAGCTTGCCGCCGTAGATCATCGCCGCCGGCTGCCTGCCGCCGCTGTTATCGGCCGAGATAATGGGGTAGAGGCAAGGCTGACCGATGCCGACATTGACGCAGTTGCCGCCGGGCGCAGCGATCGTCACGCCCGGGCCGTAATTGGCAAAGCCGACCTTGGTGCCGACATGACGCAGCGCGGTCACCGAAACGACTCCCGGGCAGTTGCCCGGCGACGTAACCTGGCCCACGCCGTCGTTGCCCGCGGCGGCGACGATCAGCACGTTACGCGTGCGAAGTTCCTCGACTGCGCTGACGTACGGAGCGGTGCAGGAATCCAGCGAGCCGAGGCTGAGGTTCACCACACGTGCGGGCGTCGGATTCGCCGGAACGCCGGGCACGGCCAGTCCAGCGGCCCAGCGCATGCCGGCGATGATGTCCGAGTCGAAGCCGAAGCACTTGCCGAGCACTCGCACCGGCAGCACTGGCGTACCCCAGCCGATGCCGGCGCCGCCGGCGCCATTGTTGCTGCGCGCGCCGATGATGCCGGCGATGTGCACACCATGCCAGGAACTGTCGGAAAGCTCGCAGTCGGAAAACACCGGATCGGCACGGTCGGCCGAGTCGATCCAGTCGCCCGGATCGCTCGAATCCGCGTCGCGACCGTCACCGTCATTGGCGACTTTGATCGCGCTCACGCTGCCTGAGCCGCCGACAAAGTCATAACCCGGCAGGAACTTGCCGCCCTGGGCGACGCGGCCGAGATCGGGATGGTCGAACATCGCGCCGGTGTCGAGCACGGCCACCGCGACGTTCGCGCTGCCGGTGTTGATGTCCCAGGCACGGGGCCCGTCGATGGCGGAGACGAACGTGCTGTTGGGCGTCGTCAGCCACCACTGCCCGGTTACCGGTACCTGATTGAACAGCGGGTCGTTCGGGATCGCCGCACGGTATTTGCGCCGATCGGCTACCGCATACTCGACCGCACCGTCGGCGGCCAGTCGTTGCAGCAACCGCTGCAGTTCGCGGCCGCGCATCGGCCGCTCCAGGTGCAGGGCATGCATGTCCTCAGAGACACTGCGCGCCAGTTGCAGTGCAATGCCCTGCCGCGCAGACAGTTCACCAATGCGCGCCTGGGTTCGGGTGACGCTCGTGCCTGGCGCGGGTGCACCGTGGCCGTTGCGAAACTTGACGATTACCCGCGGCGTTTCGTCTTCCTGGCTGGCCGCAATTCGCGGTGACTGCGCCCCTACCGAACTGCTGATCGCGGCCAGCGCCAATACCGCGATCCATCCCTGCGCTGCCTTCATCGCCGCTCCAGTTGTAATGACTCGCCTCGACTGCGAACAATTGCAGGCACTGCAGTGCCTGCCCAAGCTAAACGACCGCCCGCAGCCGCCGCGGCCCATATCTACACTGCCGCCGCTGGCGACCTGCTCTCCAACGCTTCGCAGGCCCGCGGCGATGACCGGCGCCGACCGCCTTACTGTCTCTGCGTTAGCTCCCTCGACTCGCCGCCAACGGGCCGCGACGACCGCATCGCAAGCTTAGCGGGCCACCGATGCTCGAATCATCAGCCGAGTGGACTCACAGGACACGACTTGTGCCCGCCGCGTCGCTGTCGGCAACTCGCTTTCTTTGACCTGGAATCAGCCTGCTTGGCAGCCCTGCCCCTGCCTACCCTGGTCGGCGACTGCCTCAATGCTTTCAGCCATCGGCAT
>JBFINI010000286.1:0-4810 GCA_041611275.1 Burkholderiaceae bacterium | reverse complement strand
CTCAAGCAGATTGGGCAAAGCCAGCCGCAGCTTCGATTCGGCGAGCTTGGGCGTCGACACCGACATTTGAAAGACATCACCGCCGTCGAACACGATGTCGAGCCGCTGGCAGCGTGGCAGCAGGGCGATAGGAGCCTCGCCGGCCTGCAGAACGCCGCCTGCGGCCTGGGTGACGTAGCCGACCACGGTCGAGTCCGCCAGCCGCGTCGAGCCACTGAGTACGCGATGCGGCGGAGCGAAGACCCACAGCCGCGCTACCGGCTTTTCCTTTTTCACAGTTCCCTTTGCCATAAGACCTCGACCGGCCCGGATTGCCCGCGCGGGGCGCGACGGACCAGTGCTTCCATGCGGATGTCGGCGCGTGCCAGTTTGATCCGGCCGCGTACAAAAAAATAGCTTGTCGTGGTGGCGATATCGTTGTCCGATGTATCGATGCCGGCGCCGCCGAGCCGGTTGCGAACATCGCCAGTGTTGGCGAAGTACGTCACCCGCTCACGGTCGCTGACCAATGAGCGCGCTTGCGCCAGGCTGACGCCGATACGTGCCGCGATGACTTCGGCGCTGGCGGTATTCACGTTCACAGGTGTGGTCCGGTCGAGCAGGATGACATAGGGGGCCAGGCGCGCGCCTGCCTCTGGATCGACGCCGCGCAGGCCGGCCACGTCGCTGCCCAGCAGCGGCGGCAGCGGGCGCGGTGGGTCGTTCGCACGCGGCGCAGTGCCTTTGCCGGCCGATTCGGCACTGAAGCTTTCTTGGATGCGCATGGCCAGCAGATCGGCAGTGACCACCGGCACGCCAAGCACGTCACACAGTCGCTTGAAGGCCTCCAGCTGTTTGGCATCAATTGCGCCGTCGGCGCCGACGAGGTTACGCAGATTCAGGCGCGACTGCGCGTCGTCGATGCTGCCCGAAATGCTTGCCTGCGAGGCCAGCGTCGAGGACTCGCCGAGTTGGTCGAGCCGGGTCTCTTCCAGGCCTTGGGCCCAGAATTCGTCCAGACCGTCGTGGCTGCTGCGCAGCGAATCCTCGCGCAGCATCGCCCGTGCCCAGTCGAGCGCACCAGCCAGCAGCAAGCGGCTCTGCACCAGCAGCTGCTGATTCTCGATCGTCCGCAACAGCACGAACTGTTGCCAGAATAGGCCAGAGACGATCACCGTGGCCAGCGTGGCGACGAACAACGCCATCAGCACCGCGGCGCCCCGCTGGGTGAAGTTCGCCCGCGGCCAACCGCGCCGCCCGACGTCGCGCTGAGGGTGCATGCGAGCCGACCGGCAGGGCGCAGGTAGCTCGCTTACCGGGGGTGCATCGGCCGCCATCATCGAATTCATCCGATCAGCAGCACGCGACGAAACTGCAGGCCGTTGGCGAGTTCCAGCACGATCTCCAGACCGGGTGGCGGTCTGCGCGGATCGGCAATGGCCGCGGCTGACGGCGGCACCCAGCCCTGACCGGGTTGCCAGACGCGGATGCGGAGCGTGCGGACGTCGGCAAGCAGGTTAGCCGCCCGCCCCTCGATATCGGCAGTCGCGCCGATCTCATTCATCGGCGGGCTCGCCGAACGTACCAGCTGGCCATCTCGCAAGCTGTAGGAAACTGTCTGCACCGCCGTCGGCGCGCCGGGCGTGACTGGCGCGAAGCGCACGAGATCCATGCCGGCGTTCTGTCCGTCACGCACATTGACCGGTGCTGAACTCAAGGGCACGAACTGCGTGTTGACCACCTGGGCGAGGTCGCGCTCGATCTGGCCGAAGGTCACCAGCAGTGCGCGCACCTGCTCCGCTTCCGGCGCCAGCCGCTCACGCGTATGCGTCAGCGACTCGAGTCCCCGCCAAGCGATCAGCGAGACGATCGACAACACTGTGATCGCAATCAGCAGTTCAAGCAGCGTGAAGCCACGCGCATGCCGAGCCGAAGCGAAACGGGAGCGCATCCGCATCAGTTTGTCGGCAGAACAGCCATCATTTCCGCGAAGCGTCGGCGACTGTCGCCGCTGGCGCGATAGACGAGCAACTCAACGCGGCGGAAGAATGGATTCGGGGTTGATCTGATCGTCTGTTCGCACTCGAATTCGACATTGGCCTGCGCGCACGGCGTGCTCGTCTGGCCGAGCGCCAGGCTTTCTCGAGCCAGTCGGAGTTCGAGCAGGCGGTTTTCAGCGACCATCGTGGCCAGCAGGGCATGGCGGGTGTCTTCGGCGGCCCCGGTTAGCGACAGTGCACCGCGCATCGCTGCGGCCAGGGCCACGCCGATGATCACCAGTGCCACCAGCACCTCGAGCAAGGTGAACGCGCGCTGCTGGCGCGCCATCCGCTCAATGCAACGAGACCGTGCCACGGCCACGCTCGTCGAAGTCGATTGCCACCCGCGCCGAAGCGGTGGCCATTTCGAGCCGCATCGGCGATTGGATCCACTCGCGGGCGATCGCCACCCGCAACGGCGGGGCCCCGGGACCCAACAGAGCCTGCGACGGTCGCTCGCTGCCGGCAGGCAGCAACGCCAGTGTCTGCAGCGGTTCCCGCCAGGCGCGTTCGCGCAACAGATCGTCACCGCGAACCAGCTGTCGCTCGCCCGCAGCCAGGGTGACAAAGCGATAGCCGTTCAGGTCGGCCTCCCAGAAGATAGGCTGCTGACGGATTCGAGATTCATCGGCGGCCAGCGCGAAAAGCTGGCCGACGCGTTGGGCTTCGCGGGCCAGTTGCTGCCGTTCATCCGGCGTGACGGTAATGGTGACGATCGACAGCAGGATGCCGGCCAGCACCATCACCACCAGCAGTTCGAGCAGCGTGAACCCGCGCGATCGGCCGACGGAGCCGGCGCCAAGCGATCGAATCGCTAAAGCTGCCACGAGCCGACGTCGGCGTCGACGCCCTCGCCGCCCGATTGTCCGTCACGGGCATAGCTGAATACATCGATTTCGCCCCGCAGGCCGGGATTCAGGTATTTGTACTCATTGCCCCACGGATCCTTGGGCATCGAACTGCGTTCCAGATATCCGCCCTGCTTCCAGTTCGACGGGATCGGCTCGAGCGTCGGCTTGGCCAGCAGCGCTTTCAGTCCCTGCTCGGTAGTTGGATAGGCGCCATTGTCGAGCCGGTACAGCTTCAGTGCCTGCATGATCGAAGCAATGTCCTGCTTGGCGGCGGCGATGCGCGCATCGTCGGTGCGGCCGACCACGCGCGGGACGATCAGAGCCGCCAGGATGCCGAGAATGGTGATCACCACCATGATCTCGATCAGCGTGAAGCCGCGCCCGCGTTTCCGGATGTCGCGCCTCGCGCTTTGGACTGTCAGCTTCATCGAATCACCGTCGTCTGGTCGCCCGCCGCAAACAGCCACGCGCTATTGCTGGCGCCGCGGACTGCGTAAACTCTTTGTTGGGCAGGTCGTCGATATTATCAACGCGCCTGTGCAAATGTGGCCGCGAGCAGCCTCGCTGACAACTAATGCTTGCGGATGAGCCCTGCCGCCGTCAGGCAAGGCAATATGCACGCTGCGACAGTGACTGCCGATATGCCGAAGAAGTTCGCTTTGTTCTTGCTGCATCTGACCATGCTGGCGATTGTCTGCGCCATAGCCGCGTATTGGGCGGTTCGCATCATGACGCCGGCACCGGCCAGTGCGCCGCCGCTGCAGCCCAGCGCCGCGCCGCGGGAGGCCGATCCGGTCCTAGCTGCGCGCATGTTTGGGCTGGTGCAGACGGCCGCCGCTCAACTGGCAATAAACGTACAGCCGATCGGCGTGTTTGCGGCGGGCGAGGATTCGGCCGCCGTGCTCGCCGTCGACGGCCAGCCGCCGCGTGTATTTCTGCTCAACCAGCAGGTCGGAGGTAGCGCAAAGCTGGTTGCCGTGCGCAAGGATGCGGTCACGATCGAGCAGGGTGGCGTACGCCGGGATTTCGAACTGCCGGTACCCGAAGCACTCAGTGTTGGCGGCAGCCCGCCGCCGCCCGCCTATACGCGCGAAGGCAACACCTTGACGGCACCGACGGTCGCCGGCGCGGCGCCGGCGGGTGGCTCCACATCGCGACCGCTGCCGGTTCCGCCGCGGCCTGCCGCAATGCCGCCGTCGGTACCGGTGCAGCCGCAACCGATGCCAATGCCGTCGCCTCCCGCTCAGCCCGAGCAAAGCGAGCCGCCGCAAGGGCAGCCGCACGCGATCCCCCCGCCGGACGCCGCGCAACGGGAAAACGCCATTCGCCGGGCGGTGCCCGGCCGTCCGTCCAGCCAATAGTCTCTATTTGCCGCCGGCACTCGAATTCGGGGGATAAGTCGACCCTTCTGGCAGGCGTGAGTCGACAGATGGCGGCGCCAGGGCAGGGATCTGCGCGAAGATCGGCGTGGAATCCGGCGCGGTCACGTCGAATCACTTCGCGAAAACGTCGACGATGAAATAGGTCGGCTGAAGATCGTCGATACGGGAGGGCGTACGCAAAACCCGCGGTAGCGAAAAACCAAGCCGCTCACCTTGCGGCTGGCAAGTGAACAAATGGTTTCTTCAGCAGACGACAGGATGCCGTCGCCATAGACACGCAAGCCTCGTGCGGTGGCAAGGAGGCCGAACCCAACCGTATGTCAATTCGCCGCGCCAGAGGTGACCGGTAAGCGCCGGTTGACGAGCAGGCGAAAGAACACCGGCTCGAGGATCAGTCCCGCAACGGCAATCACGTCCCAGCCCGTTACGCGGCGCAGCGCTTCGCTGAAGTCGTCGTTCCGCGAAATCCGTGTGGCGCCGCCGAGATGTGCGGGCACTCGCACGAATTCATCGCAAACCGGCCCGGGACGCTGCTGAATCTGGCGCTCGAATAGCCGCG
>JBFINI010000285.1:0-4873 GCA_041611275.1 Burkholderiaceae bacterium | reverse complement strand
TCGCCACCGCGTCGCTCGAGGAGGAGGCGGGCGTCGTCGCGCAGCAGGTGCTCGAATGGCGTCGCGGCGGGGTAGCCTCGATCGGGCTGGTTGCGCTCGACCGGTTGACCGCGCGCCGGGCCCGCGCGCTGCTCGAACGCGCACAGGTGCTGGTGCGTGACGAGACCGGTTGGAAGCTATCGACGACCAGCGCCGCCGCGGCCGTGATGCGCTGGTTCGACCTGGTCGCCGACAACTTGTACTGGCGCGACCTGCTCGATTGGCTGAAGTCGCCGTTCACACTAAGCGGCCGCGCCAACAAGGCGCGCGAAGTCGCCTTCTTCGAGCGCGCAATCCGTGCCGGCGGCACGCTGCAGGGCGTGTCAGCGATGCGCCGCGCATTGATCGACGCTGGTCGGACCGAGGCGATGGTCGAGGCGGCTGGCGCCCGCGAGTTGCTGGCGCTGATCGAGACGCAGATGCAGGCGGCGCGCCGCGCCGGACCGACGCTGGCCGCGCACCTGCGCGTGCTGCAGCAGGCTATTGAATCGCTCGGCATGCGCGCGGCGCTGGCCGCTGACCCGGTCGGCGCCGAAGTGCTGCGCGAGCTCGATCTGCTAGCGGCCGAACTCGCGGGTATTGCCGGTAACAGCACGCTGGCAGACTTTCGGGCGCTGCTGGCCGCACGATTTGAGGAAGTCTCCATTGTTGATCGGCGCATCGACTCGCCGGTGGCCATGCTCTCTCTGCGCGCCGCGGCCTTGCGTGCCTTCGACGCTGTGCTGCTCGTCGGCGCCGATGCGAGACATCTGCCGACAGTCTCGCCCGAGCTGCTGTTCATGTCGAATGCCGTGCGTGCCGAGCTCGGCCTCGCCACTGCCGACAGTTCGTTGCGCGCACAGGCCGCGCAACTGGCCGCCGTATTGACATCGGTGCCGCGCGTGGTGGCGACCTGGCGCGTGCAGCATGGAGATGAGCCAAACAGCCTCTCGCCGCTGTTGGAACGCGTCTCCTTCGTCGCTCGGCGTGCCATTGGCGATGACCTGTCGCGCCAACGGACGCTGGCCGGCTTCGAGGTGCCTGCCGTCACGCTGACGCGGCCAGCGCCGATGGCGCCCCAACTGCTGCCGGCACGCATTGCGGCAAGCCATTGTCAGAGTCTGGTCGACTGCGCCTACCAGTTCTATGCGCGCCGGCTGCTGAAGCTGGCTGAACTCGACGATGTGATCGAAATGCCCGACAAGCGCGATTTCGGCGAGGCGCTGCACGCGGTCCTGCGCCGCTTTCACACGGAGTGGGGCGACGCTGACTTCAGCGGCGTCAATGCCGCGCCTCTGGCGCAGAGCCTCGGCGCGCATGTACAGGCAGTCTTCGCGCCGCTGCTGGCGCGCGCGCCGGGCTTTCTCGCCTTTCGCCGCCGTTTGGAGAATCTGGTGCCAGGTTACGTGCGGTGGCTGCAGGAACACGCGGCCAGCGGCTGGCGCTTCAGTGCCGCCGAACAGGAACTGCGGTGGCCGCTGCCGCTTGCCGACGGAAGCATGATTGAACTCGCCGGCCGCGTCGACCGCATCGACCGCGATGCCGACGGCCGCATCTGCGTGCTCGATTACAAGGCGCGCGCAGTCGACGTCCTCAAGCGCGGATTGCAACGCGCGGGCGAGGACGTCCAGTTGCCTTTCTACGGCCTGCTGCTGGCGCGTCGTCGCCCGGTGAACGCGGAGCACAGCGCCGCTTACGTCAGCTTCGATCGGGCCCGGGAAGACAAGGGTGGCGTGGAGACAGTGGCACCGCCGCAGCCATTCGCCGCGCTGGTCGATGATTTTGCGGTGCGCCTGCACGCCGATGTGCAACGTATCGCTGACGGCGTGCCACTACCGGCGATTGGCGCACGCCCGGTCTGCGACCGCTGCGAAATGCGCGGCCTGTGCCGGCGCGATTACTGGGAAGAGAACGCAGAGGCGAACGGCAGCGCTGACGATGAGCGCAGCGAAGGCGGCGCATGAAGGCGAAACGGTTGCTTTTGCGGTACTCGGTCTCGCGCCATGCGGCGCGGCGCGACCCGGCACTTTCCGTCGGCGACTTTGTGGCTGCGAGCGCAGGGGGAGCGGCGCCGCTCGCCGCCGGCTGGGCAAATGCGCCCGGCGCCAAGGCACCGCGATGAGCGACTATCTCGCTGACGAGCGGCCGGTCGACGGCGGCGAATTCACGCGCCGCGCCTGTGCGCCACAGGACAGCGTCGTCGTCGAGGCCTGTGCCGGCAGCGGCAAGACGTGGCTGCTGGTGAGCCGCATCGTGCGGCTGTTGCTTGCCGGCGCGGCGCCGGGTGAGATTCTGGCCATCACTTTCACGCGCCGCGCGGCGCAGGAAATGCGCGCGCGCCTGCTAAAGGATCTGCAGGCGCTGGCGCAAGCCGATGACACGCAGGTGATCGAGTTCCTCTGCGTGCGCGGCATGGCGCGTGCCGACGCCGCCGCGGCGATCGTTCCTGCACGCCACCTGTACGAACAGGTGCTGACTGCGCGGGTGCCACTGACCATCGAGACGTTTCACGGCTGGTTCTGGCAGCTGCTGGCGCGCGCACCGCTGGGTGCCGGCGTGCCCTTTGCGCCGGTACTGCTGGAGGCGGCCGACCGCGTGCGCACCGATGCCTGGCTGCACTTCAGCGCGCAGCTCGTACGGCCTGAGCATGCCGCCGAACGTATGGCCTGGGAGTGGTTGATCGACGACCTCGGTGAAGAAGGCGCGCGCCGGATACTGATGCAGTTCCTGCACAAACGCGCCGAGTGGTGGAGCTTTGCCGGTCACGACGAAGCTCATGCCGTCAACCGGGCGCTCGAACCGCTGCGTGTTGCCGGCGCCGTGGACCCGGCGACGCGCGCACGCGAACCTGGTTTGATTGCTGCCGTGCAAACGCTGTACGAGCTTTGGCAATCGATAGGCAAATCGGGCGTGAAGATCGCGGAGGCGATCGGCGCGGCGCAGCGCTGGTTAAATCAAGTGGCGACCGACGCGACGCACGACTTCCTCAACGTACGCCGGATCGTGCTGACGCAAAGCGATACGCCACGCGAGATCCTGCTGCCCGAGAAGATCGCCGGCAAACTGGCCGTGCCTGCAGAGGCGCACCGATACGCAGCCGCGCACGCGCTCGTGCTCCAGCAGCTGCAGCAACTGCTTGCCGCACGTCGCGCCTGGCGGGCGCTGAAGCTCAACGAAGCGGCGCTGGCCTGCGGACGCCTGCTGATTGGTGCTTACCAGCGGCTGAAGGCGCAACAGCAGGCACTCGATTTCACCGACCTCGAATGGCACGCGCATCGCCTGCTTGCCGATGCCGACAACGCCGCCTACATGCAGGTGCGGCTCGATGCGCGCTACCGGCACATCCTGCTCGATGAATTCCAGGACACCAATCCGCTGCAATGGCAGGTGCTGCAGTCGTGGCTGGCCGGCTATGGCTCGCTCGATGCGGACGCGGCCGCCGCGGATGGCCGGCCGACGGTGTTCATCGTTGGCGATCCCAAACAATCCATCTACCGGTTCCGCCGCGCTGAGCCGCGCGTTTTCGACGCGGCGCGTGAAATGCTGCAACGTGATTTCGCTGCCGTGCAACTGCGCACCAACGTCACACGGCGCAACGCGCAGGCAGTGATCGATGTGCTCAACCTGGCGATGCCGGCCAACCCCTTGTATCAGGCGCAAAGCACACATGCCGCGGCGCCTGGCGCGTTCGTGCTGCTGCCGCTGTCGCCGCCCCGGCCGGCCGCGGCGCCGCCGGACGATGCGACAGCGCTGCGCGACGTGTTGACCGTCCCGCGCGCTGAGCGGGACAGCGAAACGCGTTATCGAGAAGGCCGCACTCTGGCCAACGAGATCCTGCACTGGGTATCGTGCCTGCAAGTGCGCCGCGAAAACGACGATCGCGCTGCACGCTTTGCCGACGTGCTGATGCTGGTCCGCCGACGCACGCATCTGGCCGAATATGAACGCGCGCTGCGCGATGCCGGCGTGCCGTTCGTCAGTGACCGTCGCGGCGGGCTGCTGGCCACGCTGGAGGCCGACGACCTCACTGCGTTGCTCGAGTTCCTGACCGCGCCCTTCGCCGATCTAAATATCGCCCATGCGCTGCGCTCACCGATCTTCGGCGCCAGCGATGATGATCTGATCCTGCTGGCGCAAACCGATGGCGCGAGCTGGTGGCAGCGGCTGCAAGCGCTCGACGCGGCCGCATCCGAAACGCTGACGCGGGCGCGGTTGTTGCTGTCGCAATGGCTGCAGCTTGCCGGAGTGCTGCCGGTGCACGATCTTCTCGACCGGATCTACTTCGAAGGCGACGTTCGGCGCCGCTACGCTGCGGTGGCGCCGGCCGCCCTGCACGCGCAGGTGCAGGCCAATCTCGAAGCATTCATCGAGCTGGCACTGGCCCTTGATGCCGGCCGTTATCCGAGCCTGCCGCGCTTCATCGACGAGCTGAGCGGGCTGAAGCGCCACGCAGCCGAGGACGCTCCCGACGAAGGTGCCGCCGCCGCCGGCGATGCCGTGCGCGTGATGACCATTCATGGTGCCAAGGGGCTAGAAGCGGAAATCGTCGTCCTTGCCGACGCGCATACCCGGCCGGCCGCGGAGTCCGAAAGCGTTCTCGTCGTCTGGCCGCCCGAAGCGGCCGCGCCCGAACATGTATCGCTGGTTGCCCGCGGTGAGGATGCGCGCGATGACGCGCGTGCAACTTGGTTCGCTGCCGACGAGGCGCAACGCGAGCAGGAAGACTGGAACCTGCTTTACGTCGCCGCAACGCGCGCGAAGCAGGTGCTGATCGTGTCCGGTTCGGCGCCTGCGAAAGGCACGTTGGAGGACACCTGGTACACGCGGCTTCAGGTTGCGTCGCACCTGTCACCGG
>JBFINI010000284.1:0-4890 GCA_041611275.1 Burkholderiaceae bacterium | reverse complement strand
TACGCGCTGCAGGTGCGCAACTGCTTCGTCTACATCCGGGGCGAGTTCGACCAGCCTTATCGGCGGCTGGCCGCGGCGGTCGAGGAGGCGTACGAGGCCGGCTACTTCGGCGAGAAGATCTTCGGCGCCGACTTTGCCTGCGACATCGTCGTGTATCGCGGTGCCGGCTCGTACGTCTGCGGCGAGGCGTCCGCCCTGATCACGTCGATCGAAGGCAAGCGCGGCTATCCGCGCAACCGGCCGCCGCGGCTGACGGTGCGCGGGCTGTACCAGAGGCCCACCGTCATCAACAACGTCGAGACGTTGGCCAACGTCGCCATCATCATGCGCATGGGCGCCGAGGAATTCCGCAAGGTCGGCGTCGCCAAGAGCCCGGGCACGCAACTGGTGTCGATCTCCGGGCACCTGAACAAGCCCGGCGTCTACGAAGTCGAGTACGGCTACCCGCTGGAGAAGTTCATCTACGAGGACTGCGGCGGCATCCTCGGCGGCAAGAAACTGAAGTGCATCATCCCCGGCGGCATCTCGACCAAGGTGATGACGGCCAAGGACATCGAAGGCGTCGCCTACGACCACAAGTCGATGCTGGCGGCCGGCTCGCAGGTCGGCTCCGGCGGCATGGTGGTGATCGCCGAGGGCACCTGCATGGTGCGGCTGCTGCAGGTGATGCTGCGCTTTTACCACCACGAATCGTGTGGCCAGTGCACGCCGTGCCGCGAGGGCATGGGCTGGATGCACCGGATCATCGACCGCATCGTCGAAGGCAAAGGCCAAAGCGGCGACATCGAGGCGCTGGTGCGCATCTCGAACGCCAATGACGGCACCACCATCTGCGGCATGGGCGACGCGGCCGGTTATGCCACCGTCGGCATCATCGACAAGTACCGTGACGAGTTCGAGTACTTCATCGCCAACAAGCGCTCGAAGTTCGACGGCCGGCTGGAGGTCGCCGAGGCCATCGAGGAGCCGGCCCATGCCTGATTTCTTCATCAACGGGCAGCCGGTGCACGCCGAGACGGGCCAGACGGTGATGCAGGCGGCGCTCGGCGCCGGCTTCTTCATCCCGTACTTCTGCTGGCATCCGAACCTCTCGGTGGCCGGCAACTGCCGCCTGTGCGTGGTCGAGGTCGAGCCCGAGGGCGGCGGGTCCGGTGGCTGGACCGACATCGCCTGCAACATGCCGATCACCGAAGGCATGCGCGTGCTGACCGACTCGGAATCGGTGCGCGAGCAGCGCAAGCAGATCCTGCAGTTCATTCTGCTCAACCACCCGGTCGACTGTGGCATCTGCGACAAGGCCGGCGAGTGTTTGCTGCAGGACCACCATTACCAGTACAACGGCGAGCCGTCGATCTCGACGGTGCCGAAGGTGCGCTCGACCAAGTACCACGAGCTGTCCGAGCGCATCGTGCTTGATAACGAGCGCTGCATTGTCTGCCTGCGCTGCGTGCGCTTCACGCACGAGATCTCGAAGTCGCACGGGCTGGGCATCAAGTACCGCGGCGATCATTCGCTGGTGCGCGCCACCGAGGACGGTCGCTTCAACGACGATGCGTATTCGGACAACGTGGTTGACATCTGCCCGGTCGGCGCGCTGCTCGCCAAGCCGTTCCTGCACAAGGCGCGTGTGTGGTACCTGCAGGCGACAAAGCAGGTCTGCCCCGGCTGCGCGCGCGGCTGCACGGTCAACGTCTGGCACCGCAAGCGCGAGTGGAAGCTCAATCATCTCGAACAGAAGCAGAACACCGAGATCAGCCGTGTTACGCCGCTCGAGAACGCGGCGGTCAATGGACCGTGGATCTGCAACAAAGGCCGTGACCTGGCCAAGATCTTCGAGCGGCCGCGCGCCGAGTTGCCGATGCTCAAGGGCAAGAGCGCCACGCTTGACGAGGCACTGGCCGCTGCACGCCGGCTGATCGAATCGGCCAAGAAACCGGTGGCACTGGTGTCGAACTGGGGCTCGAACGAGGAGTTGCAGGCGTTCAAGGACGCGCTGGGCGGCCGTTTCAGCTGTTTCGTCAAGCAGGATTTTTCGCCGGCAGCGGGAGAAGTGGTCGAGGACGACGTGCTGATCCGCGCCGACAAGAACCCGAACACCGCCACCGCGCAGCAGCTGTTCGGCACCGCGCCGGCCGCGTTTGCCGACGACGTCGACCTGGTGCTGGTCTGGGGCGAAGGCTTCGACTTCAACCAGTTGCCGCGCGGCGCCCGCGTGATCTTCCTCGGCAGCTATCTGGCCCCCGAGAACGGTTTCGCCGACGTGTTCGTGCCGATCAGCATCCAGACCGAGCGCGCCGGCCACTACACGAACTTCGCCGGCGTCACCAGCCGCTTCGAGCGTTGCTTTGCCAAGAAAGCGACCGTGGCGCACGCCGAAGAAGTCTTCGCGCGCCTGGCTGCCCTGGCGGAGGTCGCATGAGCGCCGCACGGCCGCTCCGACGGCGCTCGGCCCTGCAGGCCGCGCTCGCGCAAGCATGCGCTCGCCCGCTCGCAGGCGTGGGTCATGCCGCAGGGCATGACGCCGCGTCCGGTTCGCGCCCCCTCGGGGGGACAGCCCGCAGGGCGAAGGGGGTCGAATGATCCAGGACCTCGTCATCTTCATCGTCTTCATCACCTACGCGATCTCGGTGCTGATGGGCTTCGGCACGATCCTGACCTGGGTCGAGCGCAAGCAGGCGGCAGTCATGTCCGATCGCATCGGTGCCAACCGCGCCTACATCCGCATTCCGTACACGCAGGTGAAGCTTGTGTGGTGGGGGCTGTTCCACGGCATGGCCGACGGGCTGAAGCTGCTGCTGAAGGAGGACTTCAAGCCGAAGAGCTACGACTGGTTCGCCTACATGATCGCGCCGTGGGTGGTGTTCACGCCGGTGCTGCTGGTGTTCGCGGTGGTGCCGTTCGGCGGCCTGCTGATCCCGGGCGAACTCGTCCCGGCGCTGGGCGAGTGGTACGGTGATCGCGCTTATCCGATGCAGATCGCCCAGCTTGATGCCGGGCTGCTGATCGTCTTTGCTTTCGGCGGGATATCGATCATTGGCGCGATGCTGGCCGGCTGGTCGTCGTCGAATAAGTTCTCGATGCTCGGCGCGCTGCGCGCGGGCAGCCAGATGATCTCCTATGAGCTGATCCTGGCCATGACGCTGCTTGGCCTGCTGCTGATCTACGGCACCGTCGATCTCGACCAGATCGTGCGGCAGCAGTCCGGCATCGTCGCCGGTTTCCTGCCGGCCTGGGGCATCGTCTACCAGCCGTTCGCCGCCGTGCTGTTCATGGTCGCGGCGATCGCCGAGAACAAGCGCATCCCGTTCGACCTGCCCGAAGCCGAGAGCGAACTGATCGCCGGCTATTTCACCGAATACAGCGGCATGAAAATGGGCCTGTTCATGTTCGCCGAGTTCATCGAGATCGCGATCATCGGCGCGCTGTTCACCACACTGTTCCTCGGCGGCTACAACCTGCCGTACATGACCGACGCTGGCTTCCTGTTCCCCGGCGGCTATGAAGTGGCGATGAGCCATGGCGCGGTGGTGGTCACGCAACTGGTGGTGTTCCTGGCCAAGGTCTTCGTGGTCTGCAGCTTCCAGATCCTCGTGCGCTGGTCGCTGCCGCGCTTCCGCTGGGACCAGGTGCTGCGCTTCGCATGGAAGTTCATGTTCCCGCTGGCGCTGGCCAACCTGATCGTCACCGTCGTGTTCGTCTGGGCACTGCAATGAGGCGGACATGAATACCAAGACCTACGCCAAGACCTACGTCCGCAAGCAGTACTGGAACGAGCCCTCGATGGGGCTGTGGGAGCGCGCCTACCTGCCCGAGGTGCTGCGCGGCCTGAGCATCACCGGCGGGGTGTTCCTGCGCAACATGTTCAAGTGGATCACCGGCCGCAAGGGCGCGCTGACCACTTATTACCCGGAGGAAACGCGCTGGGACTACGCCGCCGGCAATCGCGGCAAGCACGTGCTGACGCGGCGCGCCGACGGCAGCCCGCAGTGCATCGCCTGCAACATGTGCGCCACCGTGTGCCCGGCCAAGGTGATCGAGATCGACGCCGGCTTCGATCCGAACGACGCCGCGCATCCGAAGTTCCCGACGCGCTTCGAGATCGATTATTCGCGTTGCATCTTCTGCGGGCTGTGCGTCGAAGCCTGCCCGGAGGATGCGATCCGCATGCTCAAGGAAGTGCCGAACCTGCCGAGCCAGGATCGCAGCCGCATGTGGATTGCCCGCGAGGAGCTGCTCGACTGGCAGCCGCGCGACGACGTCGCCAAGCCGTATCCGCCGCCCTTCAAGACGACGGCAAGGAGCAGGCCATGATTACCAACCTGCTGCTGGTGCTGTGCGCAGCCGGCGCGCTGGGCGGCGCGCTGCTGATGATCGTGCTGCGCGAGCCGATGCGCGTGGCCATCGCCCTGATTTCGACGATGCTGTTCCTGGGCGCCATTTATGGCCTGCTTGGCGTGCACTTCATCGCCGCCTTCCAGGTGCTGATCTATGTCGGCGCGGTGATGGTGTTCATGGTCTACGTGATCATGATGCTCGATCCGCGCGATCCGGCGATCACCCAGCGCTTTTCCCGGATGCTGGTGCCGGGGGTCATCGTCTTCGTGGCGCTGATTGCGGTGCTGGTCGGCGCGAGCTGGGAGGCGTCGCCCGCGCCGCCGGCCGGCGGCGCCGTCGGCTTCAGCCTGCAGCAGTTCGCGGTGGCGTTCCTGCGCGAGTACTGGCTGCAGTTCGAACTGACCTCGGTGCTGCTGGTGGCGGCAATCGTCGCCGCAGTGGCGGTCGTCCGTCTGAACCGGAGGCGCGATGGATAAGGTCCAGATGCTGCTGTCGCTGGCCATTGCGCTGTTCGCGATCGGCCTGCTCGGCGTGATCGTCCGCCGCAACCTGCTG
>JBFINI010000283.1:0-4931 GCA_041611275.1 Burkholderiaceae bacterium | reverse complement strand
TGGACGGGAAGGAGCAGGCGTTCGCCGACATCGTCAAGAACGGACGCACGCATCTGCAGGACGCCACGCCGCTGACGCTCGGCCAGGAATTCTCCGGCTACGTGGCACAGCTGGAAATCGCCGGCGCGGCGATCGTCGCCACGCAGCCCGCGCTGCTGCAGCTGGCGATCGGCGGCACCGCGGTGGGCACCGGACTGAACACACGCCGTGAGTTCGGCGCGCGCGTCGCCGCACAGCTGACGGCCGACACCGGGCTGGCGTTCGTCGTCGCGCCGAACAGGTTTGCGGCGTTGGCCGGCCATGAGCCGCTGCTGGCGCTGCACGGCGCGCTGAGGACGCTCGCCGCCGCGCTCGCCAAGATTGCCAATGACATCCGCTGGCTTGCCAGCGGGCCGCGCGCCGGTATCGGCGAAATCACGATTCCGGAAAACGAGCCCGGTTCGTCCATCATGCCCGGCAAGGTCAATCCGACGCAGTGCGAGATGCTGACGATGGTCGCCGCGCAGGTCTTCGGCAACGACGTGGCGGTGAGCTTCGGTGCGGCCAGCGGCAATTTTGAATTGAATGTCTACAAGCCGCTGATCGCCCATAACGTGCTGCAGTCGATCCGCCTGCTGGCCGACGGCATCGCGAGCTTCGATGCGCACTGCGCGCGCGGCATCGCTCCGAATCGCGCTCGGATCGATGAGCTGGTCGGCCGCTCGCTGATGCTGGTCACGGCGCTGGCGCCGCATATCGGCTACGACCAGTCGGCAGCGATTGCCAAGAAGGCGCACGTGGAAGGCACCAGTTTGCGCGAAGCCGCAATCGCTCTCGGTGCGGTGACGGCCGAGGAGTTCGACCGCTGGGTGCGCCCCGAGTCGATGACCGGGCCCGAGTCGTCGTGACCACGGTAAGCACACTGCTTACCAATTCCAGCCTGTCACGCGTCGAATCGCGTCGGCTGCTGGCCGCGGCTCTCGTCACGCCCATTGAGACGATCATCGCCCATCCCGAGCTTGACGTCGACGAGGCGGCCGCCGCGCGATTCGCCGGCCTTGCCGAGCGGCGCGCGCAGGGTGAACCGATCGCCTACCTGGTCGGTGAGCGGGAGTTTTACGGCCGGCGTTTCGCGGTCTCGCCGGCCGTGCTGATTCCGCGGCCGGAGACCGAGTTGCTGGTGCAGTTGGCGCTCGATCGGCTGCGCGAACAGCGCGTCCCGCGGGTGCTCGACCTTGGAACCGGCTCCGGTTGCCTCGCGATCACGCTGGCGCTCGAATGTCCACAAGCCACGGTCGTCGCCGTCGATCGCTCCGCCGATGCCCTGGCGGTTGCAAGCGCCAATGCCGATCGCCTCGGCGCCCGCGTGCAGTTCCTGGCGAGCGACTGGTTCGAAGCGATCGACAGCACCTTCGATGTCGTCGTCGCCAATCCGCCCTATGTGGCGACGAACGATGCGCATTTGCCAGCACTACGCCACGAACCGCAGTCGGCGCTCGTCGCCGGGCCCGACGGACTCGCCGAACTGCGTCGCATCGTCCCCGGGGCACAGGTTTGCTTGCGCAAGGGCGGATGGCTGGTCGTCGAACACGGTCACGATCAGGGGCGGGCAGTGCGTGAACTGTTTGCGCGCGCCGGGTTCAACGAGATCGAAACCCACCGGGACATCGCGGGAATCGAGCGCGCTTGTACGGGTTCAATGGGCGGCGCCTGAGCGGCTGGCTCGCGCCTGATGCCTGGCAGCATCGCTGAGACGCGGCCGCTCGCGCCTGGAGGCAAAACGCGCACGGGAGGGCGCGGTGCTCCGCCTGGGTGCGATACCACCGCACCCTCCCGCTTTCTTCGCAACGCCTGCGCGCGGAGGCATCGTCTGGCTGATTTGCGCCGGTGCAAGGGCCGCCGACGCAGGATGCACGATAGGGCCCGAACCGGACCTTTGTTCGCACGAAATCGGCCAACCGGACGGGCCATTACTGCTCGTTCGGCGCCTCAAGTTTTCGCCGCCGCTGCCGATACGTAAGCGCCCGGTTTGACGCCTCACCGGGCGCTTCCTAAACTGCTTGCCCTGCTCGACTGACCTGACTCCGCGAGAGAAGTCACCATGGACGCCAAGGATTTCATCCGCAATACCGTCAACGAAAACCCGGTCGTGCTGTTCATGAAGGGCACCGCGCAATTCCCGCAGTGCGGGTTTTCCGGCCGCGCGATCCAAATCCTCAAACAGTGCGGTGTGAAGAAGCTCATCACTATCAACGTGCTGGAAGACGAAGAAGTCCGCCAGGGCGTGAAGGAGTTCGCCAACTGGCCGACGATCCCGCAGCTCTACGTCAAAGGCGAGTTTGTCGGCGGCTCGGACATCATGATGGAGATGTTCGAATCCGGCGAACTGAAGGAACTGCTCGGAAAGCTCGAAACCGATTGAACAGCGCCGAGCCGCGGCGGCTCATCGTCGCCATCACCGGCGCCTCCGGCGCCATCTACGGCACGCGGATGCTGGCAAGGCTGCGCGAGGCCGGAGGAATCGAAACCCACCTGTTGCTTTCGGCTGCCGGCGTGCTCAACGCACACCAGGAGCTGGCACTGAAGCGCGGCGACGTCGAAAGGCTCGCCGATGTCGTGCACAACGTCAACGACATCGGCGCGCCGCTGGCCTCCGGATCTTTTCGTACGATGGGAATGGTCATCGCGCCGTGTTCGGTCCGGACGCTGGCCGCCTGCGCCACCGGCTTGGCCGACAACCTAATCACGCGCGCCGCCGACGTGTGCCTCAAGGAACGCCGCCGCGTAGTGCTGATGCTGCGCGAGGCGCCGTTGAATCTGGCCCACATCCGGGCGATGGAAACGGTCACGCTGATGGGTGGCGTGGTCTTTCCACCTGTACCGGCGTTCTATCAGAAGCCGCAATCGGTCGAACAGTTGGTCGATCACACGCTGGCCCGCGTGCTCGATCTTTTCGACATCGACACGCCGGCACCGCGCTGGAGCGGCATGGCTGGAGCGCCCGGCTGACTGGTGCCGGCTATCCGACTCGAACGGATGACCCGCTCGGATACATCACGGGGCAGCCGGGGCATGCCCGCCGCTTGTCACTTTAGGCGCACGTTCCTTGCGCCGAATCGCCGATTCGCTTTGCACCGGCGGGCGGCCGAGCGGCTCATTCACGGAACTTGCACCGCGGCTATCGCGCGATTTTGCCACTGCGCTGCAGAAGCGAATCGGCTTGCTATCTCTACGGCTTGATTTCCAGCGCCGGTCTCCAGCCTGGATTGACCCCTTGACCGCTGTACGCTCCCCGAAGAGTCCAGACGCGTGAGGTCCCGTTGAAGTCGCGGTCATAGTCGCGATAGCCGGTGATTCCACTGGTGCTCATCGCCGTGCCAGACAACTGGCCGGGCTTCGGAAACAGATCCAGAGTTCCCAGCGCGCCATTCGGGTTGTTCAGGTAGGCGGCCGCATTGGCATAGCTGTCGGAGACATTGTCCGACTGGGCAGTGTCTGCGCCACTCAACGAGATCGGCGTCGCCGCGAAGACCGCGTTGCCCGACACACGTTGCGTCGTGCCGGCCTGTCCGCCACTCAACGAGATCCCAGTGGCGGACGCAACGATCGTGTTGTTGAAGATGCGCACGGTGCGCACATCGCCGTTGTGGCGCTGGATGCGCACCGCTGTTCCGGACGCGTTGACCATCAGGTTGCTATAAAGAGCCACGTTCCCTTCACCCTGAAAGAGGGCCTCCGTTGGGTTTTGCCAGAAGAAGTTGCCGTAGACCTCGAATCCGTTGTCAGCCCCGGGTCCGCTCGGCGGCGGTGCGCCCACGAGAAGGTTGGGGCGCGGGCCGTCGGGCGAAACAAAGCTGCTGAGCTTCGAAAACACGTTGTGCCGGATCGTCGTCATCGTAGGACCCGTGGGCACGCCCGCAGGCGGCGATGACCATGTGTTCTGATGCTTGACCTGAACGTTGTAGCCGATCGAGTTCTTGACCACGTTGTATTCGATCAGGCCTGCGACGAAGGGACTTCCGCCTGTGCTGCTCCCGAGGTACATGCCCGTTCCCGCGCCATCAATGACATTGCGACGGATCACCCAATTCCACGTAAACGCACCAGTCGTTGAAATGCCGACGTTTTGCTGGTCTCCTCCTACGTCGTGAATGTAAAGGCCCTCCAGCGTGATGTTGTGGACCGTGCCGCTGGCAGCAACTCCGAAGCTGCCGTTGTTGCGGCCATTGACCTCGACGCCCTTGACCACGATATGGCTTGAATTACGGAATTGAATGACATTGAACGATGCTGCCTGACTCGCCCAGATAACTGGCTTGGGCCCGCCGTCTGGGCCCTTGATCGTGATCGGCTGAGTCGAAGTGCCGTTCAGGTTTGATATCGGCAACCCCCGAGCGCTTCCGTTGTCATTGCCGTTGGCATCAGCCCCGTAATTGCCCGGCGAAAGCTCAAGTATGTCACCCGGCTTTAGCGTGGCCAGAAGCGAAACGTAGTTCGTCGGATTGGCCGCAATGACGTTGGTCGCCGCAGCTGATGTCGTCACCTGCGCGACGGCGGAAGGCGAGGACGCGTTGCCTGCCGCATCGTAGGCAACGACGGTGTAGCTGTAGCTGGTGGACGGCGAGAGGCCACTGTCTTGATATACGGCGGTCGACACCGTCCCGACATGGGCGCTACCGCGGTAGACGCGATATCCAACAACACCGACGTTGTCCGTCGAGGCCTGCCAACCCAGGGACACTGATGTGGCGGTTGTCGCCGTCGGTTGCAGGTTTCCGGGGACCGTGGGGGCTTGCGTGTCAGGGGCGGGGGCAGGAGCCGGCGCAGGAGCGGGCGCCGGGGCAGGTACGGGCGCCGGGGCAGGCGCGGGTGCCGGTGCAGGTGCCGGTGCAGGCGCGGGTGCCGGTGCCGGTGCCGGCACAGGTGCGGGCGCAGGCGCGGGTGCAGGCGGT
>JBFINI010000282.1:0-4938 GCA_041611275.1 Burkholderiaceae bacterium | reverse complement strand
CTCGGTGCGTGCGGTATCCGTCTGATCATCGACGATCGACAGCAGATACCTCGGCCGCGCGCCGTCGGTGCCGTCCGGCGCTTCCTCGAAGACCGGCAGCACGCGCCGATGCACCGTCAGCGGCCGGCCGTCGGCCGACTGGCTATGAGCACGCGGCTGATCAATCATCTGCCGCGTTTCGAACACCTGCTGATCGATGGCGGCGAGTTCATCGGCCAGGGCAAGCGGATAGAGCTGGTGCCAGGTGCGGCCGACGACAGCCTCGCGCGGCCGACCGAGCATTGCCTCACCAGCACGATTGATGCTGACGAAGCGGCCATCGTGCGCATCGCGCACAGCCAGCGCCACCGGCAAGGATTCGATCACCAGATCGAGGAAGTTGCGCATCCGCTGGAGTTCCTGCTCGCCATGCTTGCGCTCGTCGATATTCAGTACGGTGACGATCTGTCCGGCGGCGGGTTTCTGCGCATCGATCGGTCGCATCGACACCAAGGCCCAGAAACTCCTGCCGTCGGCACCGCGCATGCGCACTTCGGCCGGCGGCACTTCCGCCAGCCCACCCGCATCGAGCCAAGACGGCAGCGGTTCTTCGGCCGACCATTCGGCCAGCGCCGCAAACGGACGACCCACCGGGCCATCGGCACCGCCGAACATCGCCGCGGCCTGATGGTTGCAGCGAATGACGCGCCCGTCGGCCAGGTGCAGCAGCGCCACCTCGGTGGAATCGAAAACCAGATTCAATTCGAGCAGCGAGCGGGCCAGCGCTTCGCGGCTTTCGCGCTGCGCACTGACGTCCTGGAACGTATAGATCATGTCGGCCGGGCCGCCGCCCTCGGCCACGCCCTCATCAACCGCGCGCACCTGCACCAGACACCACAGCGGCCGACCATCGGCACGCAGCAGCAGCGTCTCCGCGCTACTGGTGCGACTCGCCTCGGCCGCCGGCAGCGGTCCTAACGACAGGCCCGAAGCGGTCGCTGTGTCGACGAGTCGCGCCAGCGCCATGCCGGCCACCGACGGTTCCGCAAAACCGAACATCCGCGCGAACTCCGCGTTGGCCTGCACGATGCAGCCATCCCTGACCCGGGCGACCGCCGCCGCCATCGTTTCGAGCAGCGTGTGCTGCTGGGCCACAGCCGACTCAAGCTGCAGCGCGGCCACTTTGCGTTCGGTGACGTCCTCGAGCACCAGCAGATAGCGGCGGCTGCGCTCGGCACGCCAGCCGCGAATGACCAGCCGCACCCACGCGGACTGCCCATGGGGATGGACGACTTGCACATCGGCAGCTGAGGGCAGCAGCGTCTCGGCGGCCAGATCGCGACGTAACCGCTGCGCCAGCGACGCATCGGCCGGCGCCAGCAAGTTCGCCGCCTCGGCGCCAACCAAGTCAATCAGCGCCTGGTCGAGCAGCCGGCTGGCGGCACGATTGGCCTGCAGCACGCGCAAGTTCTCGTCGAGCAGCAGCAGCGCCACCGGGCTCTCGTCGAACAACGAGCGAAAGCGCTCGGCGCTTTCGAGCAGCGCCAGTTCGGCGCGCTTGCGTTCGCCGATGTCTCGCGCCAGCAGAAAGACGGTTTCGTGCTCACCGCGTTCGGCACGCTGCGCAATGACCTCGACCGTCAGCGCAGCGCCGGCGCGGGCGAGATTCGCGTAGCGTGTTTCGCGCCGTTCGGCCCCGTGGACCCGCAGCCGCTCGATAAGCCCGGCGAGCTCGCCGGCGGTCAGTTCGCTGTCGATCTGCAGCAGCGATACCGCGCCAAGATCGCTGCGCGCCAGACCGAGCAGCCGCAACGCGGTGTCGTTGGCATCGAGCACCGCGCCGTCAGTGCCGACCTCGAGCACGATTTCGCCGGCGTGTTCCAGCGCCCCGCGCAGCGCCGACAGCGAGGTTTCGGACATCGGCGTCTGGTCGAGATGCTCGACCAGCACCAGCACGCCGTCAAAAGCGCCGCGGGCATCAAAGATCGGCGTGCGCCGCTCACGGATCCGCCGCGGCGGTCGCGAAGGCAGGACGTAATCGTGCTGCTCGCTGCCGCGCACAGCGCCGCCTTTCATCGCGGCGTAGCTCGCCACGACCTCGGGCCGCGCCCACGGTTCGAACACCTCGTCGGGCCGACGGCCGCGCACCTGCCCGGCGTCAAGTCCGATCAGCTGCTCGAGGAATCGGTTGCAGTGCTTGAACCGAAGTTCGCGGTCGAGCAGCGCGACACCGACATTGGCCGCCAGCAGGATCGCGCCGGTCAATGCATCGGCGCCGCGTGAGGCGCGCACGGCGCCGCGGGTGTAGGTCACGTCGCGCAGCAATGCGGTCACGTGGCGTGCGTCGGTCGCCCGTTCGAGCAGCAGCCGCACCTCGAAGTGGCGGCGGCCGAACGGATGTTCGAAGCTGAACTTGAACCAGCGCTCCTCTTCGGACTCGAGCACGGCGCGCAGTTGCTGCTGCCATAGGTCCGCGTAGGGCGTCAGGCCGTCGGTTTCGTCGAAACGATGGCCGAGCAGTGCGCGCCGGGCTATCGCCGTCGCGCGCTCGAAGGCGGCATTGGCATAGACGACCCGCATTTCCGCGTCGAAACGCAGCAGCGCGTCGGGCAGCGCATCGAACAGGCTGGCCGGCGGCGGCGACGCCGCCGCACCGGGCGGCGGCAGGTCGGAAGCGTCCAAGTCGGGCTCGGCAATACAGCGCGACGAAGGCGCGCCGGCTCACCAGAATACCCCAGCCATCCCCAGAATGCGGGGTGGCGGATGAAAGGCGCTCTTACAGGTAATTAAAGAGCGACAGCTTGGAAACCATCGAGTAGCTGCGAATGGCGGCCTCGAATGACGTCTGGCGGCGGGTGAGTTCGCTGATCGCTTTGGCGTAGTCCAGATCCTCGACCGCCGACAAACGGCCCTCATGCTCGAGGTTCCGGTCGTCGTTGACCTGCTCGTAGCCGTCGAGTTCGGCCAGGGCGGAACCGGTCTCGGCGCGCTTGAGCAGCAGGTGATCGGCGGCCTGTTCGACCGAGGCCAAGGCACTCGACAGCTCACTGGTAAAGCGGGCGCGCGCAGTCGAGTCAGTAAGCGGTTGCTGCAGCATGCGGATGGCCTGCGCAAGCGTATCGAACAACGACTGGTAGCCGGCCGGCGCAAGCGCGAAGCGGTCCCCGGTTGCCGGCTGACCGGTCAGCGTCAGCCGCATGCCGTCAACTTCGATCGTCGTCGAGCCGCTGGCGGCCGGAACAAACACCGTCTGCAGGCCGTCCGCAGCGCGGGTGACGACGTAATTGGTGCCGTCGAAGTCGATTGTGTAAGCGCTTCCGGTGAGCGCCGACGGATTGCCGACCGCGCCGGCATCGATGCTAGCCGAGCCGGTGTTTCCTGCATCGACCGCGGTGGTGAAGCTGCCGTTGCCGGCGCGAATCTTCAGCAGCAGATCGTCGCCGGAGAATTTCACCTGCAGCAGGCGGTTGTTGGCAACCTCGATGCGCTGCAGGTTGCCGTCGCCGCGAAAACTGACGGCTGCTCCGCTCTGCACGAACGGCGCCGCCGATTCGCGGCTGCCGGCGAAAAGATAACCACCAGCGCCGTCGTCGCTGTTGGACAGACCGACCATGCGGTCGAGCAGCCCCTGCAGGTGACGCGAGATGGCGAGCCGTTCACCATCGCCGTAGGCGCCGTTGCCGGCGGCGATCAGTTGCTCCTTGACCTCGGTCATCGCGTTGCCGAGCTTGCCGACCATCGATTCGGCCTGGTTCAGCAGGAAGCGGGCGTGACCCTGGTTGTCCTTGAACTGCTGCAGGCGGGCCAGCCCCGAGCGGATCGACGCGGCATCGGCGGCGCCGAGCGGGTCTTCGGCCGGCGTGGAGATGCGCCGGCCAGAGGCGATCTGCAGCTGCGCGCCGAGTAGCTCGCGTTGGCGGTTGACGATCTGCGCCTCGCCGCTGCGGTATTGCATCAAGGTGGAAATGCGCAACATCGTCGACTCCGGGTGCGGCTCAGCGGCCGAGCGTGAGGATCTCTTCGAACACCGTTCGCGCAGCGGCGATGATCTTGGCGGCGGCCTGGTATTGCTGCTGGTACTGCATCAGCCGCGACGCCTCCTCATCCAGGTTGACGCCGGACACCGCACTTTCGGCGGCCAGCGACGAATCGAGGATGCTGTTCTGCGCCGCGGCCAGCAATTCCGCGCTGCGCGTCGTGCCACCGAGATTGGCCACCACCGCCGAGAAAGCGTTGACGAGGCTGGATCCGTCACCGAGCAGCGAGTTGGCCAGGCCGGCAAGCATCAATGCATTACGGTTGTCGCCGACACCACCGACATTGGGTCCGATGTCGATCGCGTCGCCGATTGCCGGCGCGCCGCGCAAGGTCAGTCGCCAGCCGTTGAAGCCGATCGGCTGGCCCTCAGTGTAGGTGCCGGTTGCCGTAGTCACGCCGTCGCTGATCGAATAGGTCGTCGGACTGGTAAAGGTCAGCGTCGCCGCGCGCTTCAGCGTCGCTTCGGCGGTTCGCGGGGCGAGGACCGAGATCTCGTCGATCCTCACCGCGCCGGTGTTGCCTGCCGCCGCCGCGGCGACCATCGGCGCCGCCGCCGCGATACGGCTGATGTCGTTGACCGCCACGGCGACGTTGCGGCTGGCGTTGCGCAACGGCTGCACGACGAAGCGATCGCCGTCGGCCGGCGGCGTGTTGGTGAGCGTGATTGTCAGCCCGTCCTGCGAAAAGGTGGGTGACGCCTGTGTCCAGCTATTGCCGTCGGCGAGACGGGTCAACCGGTACTGCCCACCGGAGTAGTCGACGCGGTAATCGGAAGCCACCAGCTGAGCGGCATCGGTGATCTGCACGGCGATACTCGTCGCCGGATTGCCGTTGCTCGACGCCGCGAATGCGCGTGCGGTGACGGTCGTGAACAGATCGCCGCCCGGATTGCCGTTGCGATCGTCGCCCAGGCGATGCTGG
>JBFINI010000281.1:0-4963 GCA_041611275.1 Burkholderiaceae bacterium | reverse complement strand
CCCGACGGCACGCTGTACTTCAGCACGGTGCAGACGATGCCCTTCGCGCGACCGCATGTGGCCGATTTCCTTCCGGCGCTCGATTTCGTCATCAAGAACGAATACCCGGCGCGCGGCGAAGCCTGATCGGCGCGCCCGCGCCACGTAAGCAGAGCACTGCGAAGCGCACGCTGGCGGGCGGCGAAGCCTAGCGGCTCGTCCGTCGGCAAGGCGGGCGTGGCGGTCGCACGCGAACTGCGACTCGCATCGGGCTGAACATCAAGCAGCGTAGCTGCATCCCCCCGTGCAGGGCACAGCGCTACTGCGCAGACCGGGCGGCTCTGCGTGGCTAGTAACAGAACGCGCAGCAGGTTCGACGTATAGCGGGGTGGCGAATTGCCCCTCGTCCAATCACCTTGCTAAGGAGATGAGTATGGATCGCAGAAAATCTGTGGGCGCACTGGCGGCTGCGTTGATGCTCGTGGGCAGCCTGGCCGCGATGCCGGCTCGCGCGGATCTGCCGAGGGTCGTTGTCGACCTGCGCGAGATGGACAAGAACAAGAACGGCCGTATCGAGCGCGAAGAGTACCTGGCGGCGATGGCCGAGATGTTCGACAAGGCCGCCGGTGCCAAGGGCTATTGCACATTTGAAGAAGTCAGGACCGGGTTGAGGCAGCTGAACAAGGTTCACAGCGGCGCCTGAGCACGGTTTTTCGGGGTCGTGGCGCCTCGGCGTCACCGCCCCGTTTTTTGCCTCATCGTTTGCGTGCTTGACAACGTGCGTCGGGTCCACTGTGCGCCCCGCTGCGCATGCTGTCGGCCGCCAGGGAATCCACCGCTATGAAAACGCACTCCAGCATTCACTTCCGGCCCGTTGCTGTGCAGCCGCGATCCGCAGCAATTGTGTCGCCGTCGAGGCAGCGCCACTTCCTCGCATTGTCGCGGTGGCTGTTTGCCGTCGCAGCGCTGTTACTGATCGCCAGCCAATCGCAGGCGCAGTTGCGCCCCGGAAACCGGTTACCGCAGTTCGACTTCGACTTGCTCGATGGCAGCAGATTGCCGGCGAGCGAATTGCGCGGAAAGGTGCTGGTACATATGTTCTGGGCCACCTGGTGCCCGATCTGCCTCGACGATCTGCCGAACCTCCAGCGCTTGCATGCCGCCTACGCTTCTCGCGGATTCGAGGTCATCGCACTGTCGGTCGATCGCAACCGGGCCGACGTCGAAAAGTTCTGGCGCCGGCACGCCTATCGGTTTCCGGTGGCGATGCGGACGATGGAGATGCGCGATGAGTACGGTGACCTCACCGGTACACCGACGTTCCTGATCACCGATCGCCATGGCATCGTGCGGGTGCGGCAGACAGGTGCGTTCGCAGCGGGCGAGCTCGAGCGCCGGATACTCAGCCTGCTGTAGCGCTGGCGCACTGGCGGGCGCGTTGGCGGGCAACGTAGTCGCGCGCGCGCAGGCGCCAGCCGACTGTGCCGTGCACTTCATCATCGAAGTACATCGACGCGTGCGTGACACGGCAGGCGCGACGCGTTAACGTCGCCACGAAACCGTAGGCGTCTCGATCGCGTGGCGCGGACGATTTCGGGGAGCCGAGATTGGATCTGAATTTCACCGCAGAAGAACGCGCGTTCGCCGCCGAAGTTCGCGACTTCGCACAGCGCGCCCTGCCCGAGGAGATTCGGGCCACGGTCGATGCCGGCGAGCACGTTCCCGCCAAGCACATTTCGGGCTGGCAGAAGATCCTGCACCAGCAGGGCTGGGGCGCACCGACCTGGCCGCGCGACTGGGGCGGACCGGGCTGGGACCCGATCCGCCAGCATGTGTTCGACGAGGAGTGCATGCTCGCCGGTGCGCCAAGGCAGTTGCCGTTCGGTCTGCGCATGGTCGGCCCGGTACTGATGAAGTTCGGCACGCCGGCGCAGCAAAGCCGTTTCCTGCCGCGTATCCCGTCGGCCGAGGACTGGTGGTGCCAGGGCTACTCCGAGCCGGGCGCCGGCAGCGACCTGGCGTCGCTGTCGATGCGGGCGGTGCGAAAGGGCGATCACTACCTCGTCAACGGCCAGAAGACCTGGACCACTTTGGCCCAGCATGCCGACTGGATCTTCTGTCTGGTGCGCACCGATCCGGAAGCGAAGAAGCAGGAAGGCATCAGCTTCCTGCTGATCGACATGAAGGCGAAGGGCGTGACCGTGCGGCCGATCATCATGCTCGACGGCGGCCACGAGGTGAACGAGGTGTTCTTCGACGATGTCGAGGTGCCGCTCGGGCAGCGTGTTGGCGAAGAGAACCAGGGCTGGACGATCGCCAAGTACCTGCTCGAGCACGAGCGCACCGGCATTGCCAATGTTGGCATCAACAAGCGCGAACTGGCGCGCGCGAAACGATTGGCGCGCGAAACCCGGCGCAACGGCAGGCCACTGGCCGAAGATCCGCTGTTCGCGGCGCGGCTGGCCGAAGTCGAGATCGAGCTGATGGCGCTCGACGTGCTGAACCTGCGCGTGCTGGCGGCCGCGCGCGACCGCGGTTCGCCCGGCCCGATGGCCTCGATGCTGAAGATCAAGGGCTCCGAGCTCTACCAGCGCATCGCCGAGCTGATACTGGAGGCGCGCGGCCGCGCCGCGCTGCCGTGCCGCCTTGAGGAGGGTGCACCGCCGCGCTGGCTGCAGGATTCCGCTGCCGCCTTCTACCTCAACCTGCGCAAGGTGACGATCTACGGCGGCTCGAACGAGATTCAGCGCAACATCATCGCCAAGCACGTGCTGGAGCTTTGACCGAACATGGACTTCTCCTACTCCGAAGACCAGTCGATGTTCGTCGCCAGTTGCGAGCGGCTGGTGCGAGAGCGCTGCGCATTCGAAGCACGCCGAGCGCAGGCCAAGGCTGAACCCGACGCGGTGGCGGCGCTCTGGAGTGAGTATGCGCAGCTCGGGTTGACCGCGCTGCTCGTGCCCGAGGAAAACGGCGGGCTTGGCCGGCCGTTGATCGATGGCGTGCTGGTCGCGCAGGCGCTCGGCCGCGGCTGGTTGCTCGAACCCTTTGTCGACTGTGCGCTGGCGGCCGTAAGCACGTTGGTCCGTGCCCCGGCCGGCGCCGCACGTGATGCAGCGCTGGCGGCCATCGCCGACGGCAGCGGTGTGGTGGTGCCGCTCGCTGAGGCACAGATCGACGGCGGCGCCGTTCGTGCGACGGCACCCCACGCCAGTTACGCGCAGTCGGCGCTGCTTCTAGACGGCCAGCGTCTGTTGCTGCTGCCGCTCGCCACCGTGCAGCGGCGCAGTTGGCGGCAGTTCGACGGCACCGCGGCAGCGCAAATCAACGCCCCGCTCGCCAAGGCGAGCGCGCTGGCAGAGGGTGACGATGCAGTTAACGGCTGGCGCATTGGATCCAATGTGGCGCGCGTCGGCCGCATCGCCGAAGGCATCGGCCTGGCCAAGGCGGTGATCGATCTGACTGCCGAGTATCTGCGCACGCGCAAGCAGTTCGGCCAGCCGATCGGCCGCTTCCAGGCGCTGGCGCACCGGATGGCCGATCTGGCGATCCTCTACGAGCAGGCGCAATCGCTGATGCTGGCAGCGGCGATGAAGGCCGACGCGGCCGACGGCGCGCGCTCGCTCGATGCCGCGCAGTTGATGGCGCATCGCGCGTTCCGGGCGATCGGCCAGCAGGCGATTCAGCTGCACGGCGGCATCGGCACGACCGACGAGTACGCGGTGTCGCATTACGTCAAGCGGCTGCTGGCGATCGAAATCGAACTCGGCGATCCCGATACGGTGCTGGCGCAGTTTGCGGCCAGCGGCTGACGCTACGGATATCAAATCGCCGGGTGGGGTCGCGCCCGGCACCGCGCGATCAAGCGACGCGCACGACCAGCTTGCCGTGCGCGCGGCCGGTTTTCGAACGCTCGAGTGCGCTCACCGCGTCGGCCAGTGCGAAGTGCTCCGTGATCAACGGCGTGATGCGCTCGCGGCGCATCCAGGTGTACAAGGTGCGCAAGTCATCGATGTTCGGGTTCAGCCGGAGCGTGAAATGCTTGATCGGCCGAAGCAGATTGAGTACGGGGTCGAGAACGACGGAAGGAATCGCTGGCAGCGTGCGCACGTAATGGCCGCCGCCTGACAGCAGCTCGCCGATCGCCTCGGCACCCAAGGTGCTTGCGCAGTCCAGCACGGCCGCAAACGGGCCGCCCCATGACGACGGGGGCTGCGTTGTGTAATTGACCTGGGCCTCGGGTCCAAGTCCGGCGAGGATGTCCTTGCTGTGCCGGCTGCCGGTGGCCACCACCGTACCGCCGAGCATCCGCGCGACCTGAACCGCGAAGCTGCCGACGCCGCCGGCGGCACCGTGGACCAGTACGCGAGAGCCGCTGCGCACATTGGCCAGCCGGCACATCTGCAGCGCCGAGATGCCGGCCACCGGCAACGTGCAGGCCTTTTCGAGATCGGCCGCATCGACCGGCATCACATCCTTGGCGGCAACGGTGACGAACTGCTGCAACGTGCCCGGTGGACGTTTCATCGCGTTGATGAATCCGACCACCGGCGTGCCGACTGCCGGCGCCGAGACGCCGCTGCCGAATGCCTCGACCGTGCCGGTGAACTCGGTGCCGATGCCGGCCGGCGGTTTGCTCTTGGCAAGCAGCTTGAATTCGCCTTCGGCCAGTTTCCAGTCAAGTGGATTGATTGCCGCGTAACGTACGCGAACAAGAATTTCTCCGCGCGCCGGCCGCGGCTGGGCAACCTCCGTCAGCCGTGCCACCACCCCGACAGGTCCGAACGTGTCATAACGCAGGGCGCGCATCGTGCTGCTGTGCTCCTAAAAAAAGGCCTGGATGCCGGTCTGCGCCCGGCCGAGGATCAGCGCATGGATGTCATGCGTGCCTTCGTAGGTGTTGACGACCTCGAGGTTGACCATGTGCCGTGCCACGCCGAACTCGTCGGTGATGCCGTTGCCGCCGAGCATGTCGCGCGCGGTG
>JBFINI010000280.1:0-4969 GCA_041611275.1 Burkholderiaceae bacterium | reverse complement strand
CCTGATTGACACGCCGGGTCTGCGCGGGCTGCGTGTCGACCTGGACGAGCAGCAGTTGACGGCGAGTTTCACCGACATCGCCGAGCTTGCGCAGCAATGCCGCTTCCGCGATTGCCGGCATCAGGACGAGCCTGGCTGCGCCGTTCGTGCGGGCATTGCGTCGGACCGGTTGCGCAACTTCCAGAAGCTGACGCGAGAAGTGCAACGCGAACAAATGACGTTCCTCGACCGTCGCCGGCAGCTGGCCGAGTGGAAATCGCGCGGCCGCGCGGCCGCGCAGCGGATGAGGATCAAGCGCGGTTGAGCGCAGCTGACGGAGCCTGCGTGGTCCGATCGCGCCGCCGTTTACACGGTCGTTATTCGTAGGGTCCTGCCGCGCGGACCGAAGGAGAGCTTCGGCCGGGGTGGTTCAGGCGACGGCCAGCAGTTCGACCTCGAACACGAGGGTCGCGTCGGGCGGAATAACGTCGCCGGCGCCCCAGGCGCCATAGCCGAGTTCCGGCGGAACGGTCAGCTTGCGCAAACCGCCGACGCGCATGCCGGACACGCCCTCCTCCCAGCCGGCGATCACGTTGCCCTTGCCGAGTGCAAAGCCGAACGGTTCATCGCGATCGCGACTCGAGTCGAACTTGGTGCCGTCGGTGAGCCAGCCCGTGTAGTGCACCGTGACGTCGGCGCCGAAGCGGGCCGCAGCGCCCTGGCCGACGCGCAGATCGTCGTACTGCAGGCCGCTGGCGGTGGTGACGTTCGCCATGGTTGCGCTCCTCGTATCTCTATCAACGATCGAGATGCTACGCGAGCGCCGAGGGTCGCCGATCGCGTGACTTCGGCCGTCATGGGGTAACGGCGATCGGTGGTTGCAGACGACGCTTTGCGGTGTCATCGAACCACGCCGGAGGGGGCTTTCGGATCGATGCAGTCGCGCCGCGTTCGTCTGCAGGACGCCAACGTAACGCGATCGCCTCATCGGGTCTGTCGGGAAAAAGGATTAGGCGCCAATTGGATGCAAAGCAGCATCGGAAAGCACGGCGTTAGACTGCTTGCTCATCATCCTCTCCAAGAAAAACGAGCGGACTCAACGATGGATACGCTGACTGATATTCGAGCGACGGTGCGCAGCCGCATCGACGCGCTGCGCAAGGCGATGCGCGCAAACGGATTCGCGGCCTGGTTGCTGCCATCGAGCGATCCGCACCTGTCGGAGTACTTGCCGCAACGCTGGCAAGGGCGCGCATGGGCGAGCGGCTTTACCGGGTCGGCGGGCACGGTGGTCATCAGCGAGAACTTCGCCGGCCTTTGGGTCGATTCGCGCTACTGGGAACAGGCCGACCAGGAAGTCACCGGCACCGGCATCGAGGTGATGAAGATCGCCGGCGCGTCGAGCCCCGGACACGTCGAATGGCTGGCCGAACATCTGCCGGCCGGCGCCGTGGTCGGTGCCGACGGCGCGGTGCTCTCGCTCGCCGCCACGCGGACGCTGCAGGAAAAGCTGGCACCGCTGGCGATCACGCTGCGTACCGATCTCGATCTGCTCGAAACCGTGTGGGATGACCGGCCCGGGCTGCCCGAGGCCGCGATCTATGAGCATCCGGCCGAGTACGCACCGGTCAGTCGCGCCGAGAAACTGGCGTGCGTGCGCGCTGAAATGGCCTCGGCTGGCGCGGATGCACATTTCATCTCGACGCTTGACGACATCGCCTGGATCACGAATTTGCGTGGCGCCGACGTTTCGTACAACCCAGTCTTTGCCGCACACCTGCTGTTGACGGGGGAAACGGCGACGCTGTTCGTCGGCGCCGGCAAGATCCCGACTTCGCTGTTGGCGCTGCTGGCGCGTGATGGCATTACGGTAGCGCCCTATGGCGATGCCGCGACGGCACTGCAACGGCTCGCCTCTGGCAGTTCAATCCTGATCGATCCGAAGCGCATCACGCTGGCCTTTCGGCAGGCGCTGCCTGAGACGATAAAGGTCGTCGAGCGCATCAACCCTTCGACGCTTGCCAAGAGCCGCAAGACCGAGGCCGAGATCGCCTTCGTGCGACAGGCGATGGAACAGGACGGCGCGGCACTGGCGGAGTTTTTCGCCTGGTTCGAAGCGGCGCTCGGCCGCGAGCGCATCACCGAACTGACGATCGACCAGCAAATCACCGCCGCGCGCGCGCGCCGGCCGGGATTCGTCTGCCCGAGCTTCTCGACGATCGCCGGGCTGAACGCGCACGGCGCGCTGCCGCACTACCGGGCTACCGAGGAGTCGCATGCAGTGATCTGCGAGGCGGGGCGCTTCGACGACGGCTTGCTGCTGATCGACTCCGGCGGCCAGTATCCGTTCGGCACCACCGACATCACGCGTGTGGTGCCAGTCGGCCAGACCACGCGCGAGCAGCGCCAGGACTTCACGCGCGTGCTCAAGGGCATGATCGCGCTGTCGCGCGCGGTGTTTCCGCGCGGCACCCGCTCGCCGACACTCGATGCGCTGGCCCGCGCGCCGATCTGGGCCGGCGGCGTCGATTACGGACACGGCACTGGGCACGGCGTCGGTTATTTCCTGAACGTGCATGAAGGACCGCACGGCATCACGCCGCACCTGGCGCCGGAGCCGCAGACGGCGATGGAACCGGGAATGATCACCAGCAACGAACCGGGCACTTATCGGCCCGGCCGCTGGGGCGTACGCATTGAAAATCTGGTGCTGACGGTGCCGGCGGACAAGACCGAGTTCGGTGAGTTCCTGCAGTTCGAAACGCTGACGCTGTGCCCGATCGACAGCCGCTGCATTGAACGCGACCTGCTCGGCAGCGACGAGATCGACTGGCTCAACGCCTATCACGCCGAAGTCGCGCGACGCATTTCGCCCCTGGTACGCGGCGCCGCACGCGACTGGCTGCTCGCCCGCACCCAGCCGATCTGATCGCGTTTCGCGGCCGGAATGCAGATCTGGCGCACCCCCGTTCGGATGACGGCGGCGATCGGTGCCGCTGTTACACTGCGCTCCGCGGCAGTTGACCAGCGCCGTCACAAACCAGTGACGGTTCATTGCCGCAGTCAATCCTGACCTGCTTTACCACCCCGTTCGTCTGCAGTCCGCTGGTCGATGAACGCCGAATGATCAGGGCATTTCGCCCCGATCTTGCTTTCGGCGGCAGGCCAACTTCTTGAGAGTTCTCTCATGTCTTTTGCAAGCCTCGGCTTGTCCGACGCGCTCGTGCGCGCGGTCGCCGACGTCGGCTACACAACGCCGACCCCCATTCAGTTGCAGGCGATTCCCGCCGTGCTCGCCGGCCGCGACCTGCTCGCCGGCGCGCAGACCGGTACCGGCAAGACCGCCGGTTTCGTGCTGCCGATCCTGCATCGCCTGGCCGCAGATCCCGCCGCCGCGCGGCGCCGCATCCGCGTGCTGATCCTGACTCCGACGCGCGAACTCGCCGCCCAGGTCGAGGAAAGCGTGCGCGTCTACGGCAAGCACGTGTCGCCGAAATCGGCAGTGATCTTCGGCGGCGTGAACATCAATCCGCAGATCGATGCCCTGAGACGTGGCGTGGACATCGTCGTGGCCACGCCGGGCCGCTTGCTCGACCACCATGGCCAGCGCACCATCGACCTGTCGACCGTCGAGGTGCTGGTGCTCGACGAAGCCGATCGCATGCTCGACATGGGCTTCATGCCCGACATCAAGCGCATCCTGGCGATCTTGCCGAAGAAACGGCAGAACCTGCTGTTCTCAGCGACCTTTTCCGACGAGATCCGTGCCCTGGCTACCGGCCTGCTGCACGATCCGCTGGCGATCCAGGTCACGCCGCGCAACTCGACCGTCGAGGCGGTGGCGCAGAAAGTGTTGCCAGTCGAGGCCAGGCGCAAGAGCGAACTGCTGGCGCACCTGATCAAGTCGGGAAGCTGGTATCAGGTGCTGGTATTCACGCGCACCAAGCACGGCGCCAATCGTCTGGCCGCGCAGCTGGAGAAAAACGGCATCGGCGCGTTGCCGATCCACGGCAACAAGAGCCAGAACGCGCGCACCCGGGCGCTGGCCGCCTTTAAGACCGGCGAACTGCAGGTGCTGGTGGCCACCGACATCGCCGCCCGCGGCCTCGACATCGAGCAACTGCCGCACGTGGTGAACTTTGACCTGCCCAACGTGCCCGAGGACTACGTGCACCGCATCGGCCGCACCGGCCGCGCCGGCGCCACCGGCGAGGCGATCTCGCTGGTCAGCCGCGAAGAGCAGCCGTTCCTGCGCGACATCGAGCGGCTGATCCGCCGCCAGCTGCCGCGTGAAGTGGTGCCCGGCTTCGAGGCGGGGTCGCAACCCAGTGCTTCGTTCGTCGACACCTCGGCACCGCGCGAATCGCGGCCTGCGCCCTCGCGTGGCCAGCCGCGGCGCGATCAGGCGGGACGCAATGCGCGTGGCGCCAAGAATGCCCGCGCCACACCGCCTGCTAAACACGGCAAGCCCGCAGCGAAGCGCGCAGCGCAAACATCGTCGGGCCCTTCGTCGCGACAGCGGCTCGAACCGGCATCGCCCGCTCGAGCGCGCGCCGATGCGCCGCGCGACGGCGGTCGAGTTGCCAAGGATCATTCGGACCGTCGCCCGGGGTCGCGTCGCGACGAGCCGTCGAGCAACGTTCGATCAAACCTGCCGCCCGGCTGGAAGTAGCGCTGGCGCGAGGCGCCTAGCCGCGCAGGTCGATCACGCGCAGCCGCAGGCGACGTTGCTTGCCGTCGCGCTCGACGGTCAGTTCCGCTGAATTGTCGACACCGACGCGATCGAGCTCAGCGACGAAGGTCGACAGCGTCTCGACGCGCCGGCCATTGACGGCCACGATCACGTCGCCCAGCTCGCCGGTGCGCGGATCGAGCGGCTGCAGCCCGGCTTCGGCTGCCGGCGTTCCGCGACTGACACGGGCGATGACGACACCGGCGATGCCGGCCCGCGCGACCAGATCAGGCCGTACCGGCGTGATGCCGATGCCGG
>JBFINI010000279.1:0-4983 GCA_041611275.1 Burkholderiaceae bacterium | reverse complement strand
GTGTGGATCGCCTCGCGCACATGGTCGTTGCCGCGGAAGCTGAAGCTCACATTCGACACGCCGCCGCTGACCTTCGCATGCGGCAGGTGGTGCCTGATCCAGCGCGTGGCCTCGATGAAGTCGACTGCGTAGTTGTCGTGCTCCTCGATGCCGGTGGCGATGGCGAAGATGTTCGGGTCGAAGATGATGTCTTCGGGCGGGAAACCGGCCTCGCGCGTGAGCAGGTCGTAGCTGCGCTTGCATATTCCGATCTTGCGCTCGAACGAATCGGCCTGGCCCTGCTCATCGAAGGCCATCACGATCACCGCCGCACCATAGGTGCGGGCGAGCTTCGCCTGGCGCAGGAATTCAGCCTCGCCTTCCTTCATCGAGATCGAGTTGACGATGCATTTGCCTTGCACGCATTTCAGCCCGGCCTCAATGACGCTCCACTTTGAACTGTCGAGCATCACCGGCACGCGCGCGATGTCCGGCTCGGCGCCGATCAGATTCAGGAAGCGCGTCATCGCCGCGGCCGAATCGAGCATCGCCTCGTCCATGTTGACGTCGATGATCTGCGCGCCGGCCTCGACCTGCTGGCGCGCCACCGTCACCGCCTCCTCGAACTGGCCGTTCAGGATCAGCCGTGCGAACGCTTTCGAGCCGGTGACGTTGGTGCGTTCGCCGACGTTGACGAACAGCGCTTCGGCATCGATGGTCACCGCTTCCAGTCCCGACAGCCGCATCGCTGGCGCGACCGCCGGCACCTTGCGCGGGGCGACGCCGTCGATTGCCGTGGCGATGGCACTGATGTGCTCCGGCGTCGTGCCGCAGCAGCCGCCGGCGATGTTGACGAACCCAGCTCGCGCAAACTCACCGAGCAGCTGCGAGGTTGTCTCCGGCGTTTCGTCGAAACCGGTTTCCGACATCGGATTGGGCAGGCCGGCGTTCGGGTAGACGCTGACGAAGGTATCGGCAATCGAGGCGAGTTCCTCGATGTACGGTCGCATCAGCGCTGCGCCGAGTGCGCAGTTAAGCCCGACCGCCAATGGCCGCGCATGGCGCACCGAATGCCAGAACGCCTCGACGGTTTGTCCGGACAGGATGCGACCCGAGGCGTCGGTCACCGTGCCGGAGATGATCACCGGCCAGCGCTGGCCGCGCCGATCGAATTCCTGTTCGACCGCGAAGATCGCCGCCTTGGCGTTCAGTGTGTCGAAGATCGTTTCGATCAGCAGGAAGTCCGCGCCGCCGTCGAGCAAGCCGCGCGCCTGTTCGCCGTAGGCCAGCACCAGATCGTCGAAAGTGATGTTGCGAGCGCCAGGATCGTTGACATCGGGCGAGATTGACGCCGTCTTTGGCGTCGGCCCCATCGCGCCGGCGACGAAACGCGGTCTCTCGGTCGTCGCGAAGCGATCGGCGGCAGCTCGGGCGAGCCGCGCCGCCTCGACGTTCATTTCGAAGGCCAGCTCCGCCAGCCCGTAGTCTTCCTGGGCCGTGCGGGTGCCGCCAAAGGTGTTGGTCGAGACGATGTCGGCGCCGGCGGCCAGATACTTCTCGTGAATCTCGCTGACGATGTGCGGGGCGACCAGCTGCAGCAGTTCGTTGTTGCCGCGCAGATCGCGCGGGTGCGCGGCGAAGCGCGTGCCGCGGAAATCCGCTTCAGTGAGCTTGTAGCGCTGGATCATCGTGCCCATCGCGCCGTCGAGCAGCAGAATGCGTCGCTCGAGCAACCGGCGCAGGCGGTCTTCGACGGATGAGTCAGGCATCGGGCGGGCTCACGGAGAACACAAAGCCATTTTAGGGGCCGATGACCGCCAATGGCCCCGCGCCTGTCGGGGCTGGCCGGTCGATCGCTGGCGGTCATGACACTATGCGAAACGCTTATTTGGACGCCTCCGCCGCGCCCCAATAATCATCGTCGGAGAAACGTATGAAGCATCTGACACCGCAGGAAGCCTTCGATGTATTGCAGGCCAACCCCAACGCGCTGCTGATCGACTGCCGCACGGAGATCGAGCATTTCTACGTCGGCCATCCGGTCGGCGCGATCAACATCGAGTGGAATACCGCGCCGGAGTTCGACGTCAATCCGCATTTTGCGGAGGAGGTTCTGCGCATGGCCGGGCGCAAGGACCGCCCGGTCGTGCTGATCTGCCGTAGCGGCAAGCGCACTCTCGACGCCGGCGCGGCGCTCGAGGCGCATGGCTTCAGCGATGTTGCCAATGTGCTGGAGGGCTTCGAGGGCGAACTGGACCGCGAACATCATCGCGGCAACCTCGGCGGCTGGCGCAAGCACGGTCTGCCGTGGCGGCAGGTCTGATTCGGGCCGCGCAACCAGGTCGTCGCTGATCGCCCGTTCCGGTCTACGGATGGCCGCGCTCACCGGCGTGGCCGGTCGCGTTCGCTGTCCTCGTATGACCGCGCTGCGGCCAATAGCTGTTCTCAGGCCGGCGTTCCCGCGCAATCTTCTTCGACCGCTTGCGATGACCGTTCGATCACTCCGCGCCCGCGGATCAGATCGGCCGCCTTCTCGGCAATCATCACCGCGGGTGCGCTGGTGTTGCCGGAAACAAGCGTCGGCATGATCGACGCGTCGACCACTCGCAGCCGCTCGACGCCCCGCACGCGCAACTGCTCATCGACGACCGAGCCGTCGCCGCCGCCCATGCGGCACGTGCCCACCGGGTGGTAAATCGTGTCGGCGCGTTGGCGGATCGCGGCGCGGATTTCGTCGTCGGTCAGCACCGTGGCGTGATGCAATTCGCGCGCGCGATTGGCACCGTCGAATGGCGCGAACGCAGGTTGCGCAAAGATCTTGCGCACCAGCTTGAAGCCGCGCACGAGCAGCTCGATGTCATGCGGCACCTTCAGGAAGGCCGGATCGATCAGCGGCGCGACACGGGCATCGGCCGAGGCCAGCCGCAGCGTGCCGCGGCTCGCCGGCCGCAGCGCGCAGGCGTGGCAGCTCATGCCGTGGCCGAGATGCCAGCTGCGGTTGTGGTTGTCGACCATGCCGATGACGAAGTGCAGCTGCAGGTCGGGCCGCTCAAGCCCGGGCCGCGACTTCACGAACGCGCCGGCCTCGGCGAAGTTCGAGGTCAGGAAGCCGCGCCGCTCGCGTCGCCAGCGGGCGATCGCGCGTACGAGCTTCCATGCGCCGCTGGGCGACAGGCCAAGCAGGTCGGTGTTGTCGACGCGGCGGTTGATGATGATGTCCAGATGATCGTGCAGGTTGGCGCCGACGCCGGGCAAGTCCACCAGCACGGGGATGCCGAGGCTTGCCAGGTGATCGGCCGGACCGACGCCGGAGACCATCAGCAACTGCGGTGACTGCAGGCTGCCGGCGCTGAGGATTACTTCGCGTGCGGCGCGGGCGATGTGTTCGGTGCCGTCGCGGTCGAAGGCGATTCCCACCGCGCGCTTGCCCTCGAAGATGATTCGGCGTGCGTGCGCGCCGGTCAGCACGGTCAGGTTCGCCCGGCTGCGTGCCGGCGTCAGGTAGGCGCGCGCCACGCTCCAGCGTTCACCGGTCTTCTGGGTGACCTGATAGGGGCCACAGCCTTCCTGTTTGGGTCCGTTGAAGTCGGGGTTAAACGCAATGCCGGCCTGCTGTGCCGCCTCGATGAACAACTTGCCAAACGGATTCGGTGAGCGCAGGTCGGAGACGTTCAGCGGGCCGCCGCTGCCGTGCCATTCGCTGGCGCCGCGTTCATTGTGCTCGGCGCGCAGGAAATACGGCAGCACGTCATGCCACGCCCAGCCACTGCAGCCCGCTGCCGCCCAGTCGTCGTAGTCCTGCGGCTGACCGCGCAGGTAGACCATCGCGTTGATCGTCGACGAACCTCCGAGCCCCTTGCCGCGCGGCTGGTAGCCGCGGCGCCCGTTCAGGCCAGGCTGCGGTACCGTTTCGAACGCCCAGTTGCAGGCGTTGCGGTTGATGATGTGCGCGGCCGCCCCGACCGGAACGCGATTCAGAACGCCGTCGTTCTCTCCGCCGGTCTCGAGCAGCAGCACGCGCAGTTCGGTGGACTCGCTCAGGCGCGCCGCCAGTGCGGCGCCCGACGAGCCACCGCCGACGATGATGTAGTCAAACTGCATGGACATGGACGCCATCCCATCGAACAGACGCGCCGACGATTCCCGGCGCAATCGATACATGCATTGTCTTGCAACGAATGGTCCCGCGATGCCGCGTCTCTAGAATGGGTGCTCAACACGAATCGGGCACTTGCACCGCGTACCGAAATGCAATTACCGCCATTGCGGCTGTCGTCGCTGATGTGGGGCCTGGCTGCAGCGTTCTATCTATTCGGTTTTTTCCAACGGGTCACGCCGGCGTCGCTGGCGCCAGACCTGATGCGCGATTTTTCGTTGTCGGCGGCAGGTCTTGGCAATCTGTCGGCCTTCTACTACTACGCGTATGCCGCGGTGCAGGTGCCGACCGGCGTGCTGGTCGATCGTCTGGGGCCGAGTCGGATGTTCCTGGCCGGCAGCGTGCTGGCCGGTGCGGGCAGCCTGCTGTTCGCCTGGGCCGACACTGCGCTCGTCGCCGGTCTCGGCCGCGCGCTGATCGGTGCGGCGCACGGTGTGGCCTGGGTATCGATGCTCAAGCTGGTCACGCACTGGTTCGCGCCGTCGCGCTTCGCCACGCTGTCGGGCCTGTCGCTGGCCGTCGGCACTTTCGGCGCAGTCTTGGCCGGGCCACCACTGCGGTGGCTTGCCGACGCGTTCGGCTGGCGCAGCGTGATAGCCGTGTCCGGCGTGCTGGCGCTGGCGCTGGCGGTGGCGATCAAGATCACCATGCGCGACGATCCCGTCGATCGCGGCTTTGCCAGCCATCTGCCGGCGGCCGATCACGGCACTGCGCAGGCGTCGATCGGCGCCGATTTGCGCGAGATCTTGCGCTATCCGAATCCATGGCTGCTGGCGATCGTGAACTCCGGTATATGCGGTGCGTTCCTCGCGTTCACAGGGCTGTGGGGGGTGCCGTTGCTGGCGCAG
>JBFINI010000278.1:0-4984 GCA_041611275.1 Burkholderiaceae bacterium | reverse complement strand
TAGCCATGGCGCGCGCGGGCTGGTTGGCCGCGCTCTGGGCCTGGCGCCGGGTGACGCCGACTACGAGACGGCACGTCAGCAGTTCCTCGACTACTACGCGCAAGCGATCTGCGTGCAGACGCGGCTTTTCACCGGCATGGCAGAAACGCTGGCCGCCTTAGAAGCCGACGGACGACGCTGGGGTGTGGTCACCAACAAGGCGGCGCGCTTCACGGAAACGCTGATCGAACAACTCGGCCTGCACCGCCGCGCCGCCTGTGTCGTCAGCGGCGACACCACGGCGCACACCAAACCGCACCCCGCGCCTTTGCTGCATGCGCTGCGGGTCTGCGAATCGGCTGCCGAGCATTGCGTGTATGTCGGCGACGATCTGCGCGACGTGCAGGCCGGCCGCGCGGCGCAGATGCGTACGGTCATCGCCGCCTACGGTTACCTCGGCAACGAGCCGCAAACGGAAAGCTGGGGCGCCGACCATATGATCGACGCGCCGGGCGATCTGCTCGACTGGCTGGGGCGTAATTGAAATAGCCGCCATCTGCTCCATCTAAAGCCTACAATCCCGAAACACTGGGGGCGACCTGGTTTCGACGCGGGTAGCGTATCAGTGCAGGGCATGCCGAGGACCAGTGACCTCGTAAATCCATCTGGAACACTACAAACGCCAACGACGAGCGTTTTGCTCTCGCCGCCTAAAACCCGGTGAGACGCTGCACTAGCTGGCCCCTGGGCTAGGTTGCGCAAGCAACAGCAGCGACATTTACAGAGGCTGGATGCCGGTGGAGTCATGACGTCGGCATCGAGATCCAGTGACTGGCTGTGCGTCGGCCTGCCGGCTGGCTAAACGCACGGCGAGACTCAAATAGGTCGGCTAAGCATGTAGAACTGCCTGAGGAACACTTGTGGACGCGGGTTCAATTCCCGCCGCCTCCACCAGCTACAAGAAGGGCTCCGTAACGGAGCCCTTCGTTTTTCGTGTTCCCTGCCGCCGCACCCGGTCGCCGCACGCGAACCGCAGGTTGGTCGCGGGGGCCTGTTCACCGTACCTGCAGCGTGACGCGCTTCGGCCGGCCCGGGTCGGCCTTCGGCAGTTCGATCTTCAGCACGCCGTCCTTGTAGCTGGCACTGGCCTTGTCAGAGCGCACCGCCACTGGCAATGGCACAGCGCGGGTGAAGCTGCCATAGGCACATTGCAGGACGCGCCAGCGGCCTTCGCTCGATTCGCGCTCAAAGCGTTTTTCGCCGCGAACGACCAGCACGTCGTCGAGCACCTCGATGTCGAAGTCGCTTTTGTTCATGCCGGGCACTTCCAATCGTACAAGCAGCCGGCGGTCGTCCTCGAAGACATCGCCGCCGAGCATCGACCAACCGTTCGACGGCAGGTAGTACTCGTCGTCGACCTCGGTACGCGCCGGCATCTTCGACCGCTCGCCCGGGCGAAAGCGCGTCAGTGCGCCGGCCGCCGAATCGCGCAGCCGTTGCCAGCCTTCGGCGACAGAGTCCCACAATGAGCTGAAACCCTGCCGGATTTCGTCGACCCTCATCGTCGGCCTCCTGCGTCAGCTCAGCTGACGCGGATCTGGATCTTCCGCGGCTGCGCGTGTTCGGCCTTCGGGATGCGCAGCTTGAGCACGCCGTTGTTCATCTCGGCGGCGATCTTCTCCGGATCCAGTTCCTTGCTCAGCGTGAACACGCGCCGGTAGCGCGGCACCTGCACCTCGGCGTGACTGGCCTGCAGGCCCTCGGGCGTCGGCAGTCCGACATCGCCTTCGATCGCCAGCGTGTCGGCTTCGACGCGCAGACTGAGCTTGTCCTTAGGCACGCCCGGCAGATCGGCAAACAGCGTGATGCCGGTGGCATCCTCGATCACATCCACCGGCGGAAGCACGGCAGCTTCCTGGCGGTTCGCTTCGCCCTGCTTGTTCGAAACATTCGAGTTCATCGTTTCACCTCCGGATCATTTGACTTCGATGCGCCGCGGCTGTGCCGATTCACGCCGCTTGATGGACAGGTGCAGCACGCCGTCGCGGTACTCGGCCGACACCGCGTTCGGGTCGACGTCATCCGGCAGGCTGACGACGCGACGAAAGCGACCGGTGAAGCGCTCGTTGATGTGCCATGCGGTCTTTTCGTCGGCCGCCGGCAGACTCGCTTCGCGGTTGCCTTCGATGGTCAGCACGCCGCGATCGATGTTGACGTCCACTTTGGCCGGATCCAGCCCCGGTGCGAACGCGTAGATTTCGACCGACTGCGGTGTTCCACCGACGTTCAGCGCCGGATAACCGCCGCGGCCGAACCCGCGAATGCTGGGATTGGTATCAAAAGCCTGCATCAGGTCGCGCTGCAGGCGATCGAGATCGGCGAACATGTCGCGCGGGAAAAGCGATCGATAGATCACGAGAGTCCTCCCTCAGTGTTGGCTGCTCACCGGCTCTTCGCCGGGCCCGGTTCACTTAACTTGGCAGCCCATAATTCGTGCCCGCGCGCGGGCATTTCAAGGGCTTGAAAAGCGGGAGGGCAGCTTCTATTTGAGTCGATTGGCGGCGGCAATGCGGCGACCGGCGCGGGCCGTGCAGCGAGGCTGGAAGTCCTCGGCTGATTCGGTGCAACCCTGTCGTCCCGCGTCCCCCGCCCGCGCTCAGCGCCGGCCCTCAGAAGCGCCCGGCCTGGTGCCTCTGACCAAGCACGTTCTGCAGCGTCTGCACGACCGCGAAGGCGTCCTTGAGCTGCGTGCGCTGGAAGTTCGACAGCTCGCTGAGCGCGAGATAGCTGTCGGCCGGCCGCCCGGACTCGATCTGGCGCACCTGGTGGTGGATGCGCGTCACGGCCAGAAATTCGAGCGCGTCGCGCAGATCGCGCGCGCTTTGCTCGCTCACCTCGTGGCTTTGCCCCGCCACATCGAGCCGATCATAGGTGTTGACGGCGGCGTGACCGCCCGCCAGTGCGTAGACGCGGGCCAGATCGACCACCGGCACGATGCCCAGATGCTTCAGGTCGATCTTGCCGCGATGCTCGCCGGAGCGCGTCGGCGTGATCCGGCCGAACACGCTCAAGGGCGGCCGCCGGCTCAGCGCGTTGCTGACCATGTAAGCGAGAAAGATGCCGTTGCCGCGCGTTCGCTGCAGCATGTCGCTACGCAGTTCATCGAGCAGCGCGTTGCGCCCATAGACCAGGCGCAGGTCGAAGAAGACGCAGGTCAGCATCAGCGCCTTCGGCTCAGGCTCCTCGATCCAGCCGCGGAAATACCGCTTCCAGCGCTGTTGCGGCTGCCGCCAGGCATCGGTCATCGCCATCATTTCGCCCGGGCAGTACATGTAGCCGCAGGCGTCGAGCCCGTCGCAGACGATGCGCGACAGTGCCTTGAAGTACTCGCCGTGCCTGGCCTCGACGTAGGCATCGTCGAGGATCATGCAGTTGTCCTGGTCGCTCTTGGCCGTCTGTTCGCAGCGCGCCTGCGAGCCGGCGGCAACCCAGGCGTAGTCGATTGGCGGCGGGCCCAGTTGCGCCTCGGCCAGCTGCAGCAGCCGCGTCGTCAGCGCGTCGGTCATCGCGGTGATCACCTGGCCGGTCGCGTAGGCGGTCGCGTCGGCCGCGGCAAGGTTGCCCTGCAACTGGCGGATGCGTGTGCTCGCGCGCTGCAGCCCTTCGATCGAGCTTTGCTTGTAGATCTCGCCGGCGAGAAACACTGCCGAAGTCGTGTGATGCTCGGTCAGATCGGTGGCCGTGAGCATGCCGGCCACGCGGCCGCCCTCCATCACCGGCACATGGTGCACGTTCTGCCGCGTCATCAGCAGCAGCGCATCGAACGCCGTCGAGCGCAGATCGATGGTCAGCGGCGCAACGGTGGCCACATCGATGATCGGTCGGTCGGTGCCAAGATCATCGGCAATCGCCCGATTGCGCAGGTCACGATCGGTGACGATGCCAAACAACTGGCCCTGCTCGACGATCAGCACGGACGAAACCCGCTGCTCGCGCATCAACACTGCCGCCTCGCGGATCGACACTGTCGGCGGCACGGTGACCGCCTCCCGCCGCAGCAGCGCACGCACCGGCGTAGTGATCAGTCCAAGGTGCGGATCGGGTGCGCTCTGCGTCGCTGTCGAAAGCGCTGCTGCTCTGGGCGAGGCGGCGCCGGTCGCGGCGGATTCGTTCATGACTTCAGACTTCGATCTCCTGCCGCAGCATCATCACACAGTGGGCGATCCCCACCTCACCTGCCATGGTTGGCGCCTGAGCGACGGTCGATAGCGCCGTGCGCGCCGACGATACCCCCGCAAACGCGTCAGCCGCGCGTACCGATATTACGGGCTCATCGCAGCACCGAAACGAGAAATCTTTTCTTTCGAATCTCGTTTGCCGATGCGCGTGCAGTGCATTCATCGCTTCGAAGCAAGCCGAACGCGCATCGCGTTTTTTCTACGTCGAACTACGTGCGTCTTCTTCGAGGGCCACGTCAGGTCAACGTAAGTTTTGCTCAAGATACTGCCCGCAGTGTGCGATGCGGACCGCGATGCCTCGCCACATTTCCTAGAACTTCCCGGAGGAGGCAGCATCATGAAGCATGACGCCCAGGGCTACTGGCAGGCAACGCTCGCGTTGCTCACCAGGATACTGATCATCTGGTTTCTCGTTTCATTCGGCGCCGGCATCCTGTTCGCCGACTGGCTCAACAACATCAAGCTCGGCGGCTATCCGCTCGGCTTCTGGTTCGCGCAGCAGGGATCCATTTATGTCTTCATCGCGCTGATCTTCTATTACAAGAAGAAGATGGACGACATCGATCGTCGCTTCGACGTTCACGAAGACTGAGGAGCGACGACATGGACCTGCAAACCACAATCTATATCGTCGTCGGCCTGAGCTTCGCGCTGTACATCGGCATCGCCGTCTGGGCCCGCGCCGGCACAACCAGCGAGTTCTACGTCGCCGGCGGCGGCGTCAACCCGGTGATGAACGGCATGGCCACCGCGGCTGACTGGATGAG
>JBFINI010000277.1:0-5004 GCA_041611275.1 Burkholderiaceae bacterium | reverse complement strand
TGCTACAAGGTCGAGCCGGTGCCCAACCGGCCAGGCGAGTTCTTCGCTTGGGTCGCCTACGACATCATCCTGTTCGAAGAGGGCTCGATCGCCAACATGACGGCGAGCCTGATCGGCAACGTCTTCAGCTTCAAACCGCTGAAGGCGGCGCGGCTGGAAGACATCCGCGTGCCGGTCGCTTACGTGAAGACCTTCAAGGGGCCGCCGACCGGGCTCATCGTCGAACGCGAACGGCTCGACAAGTTCGGCCGGCCGCTGCTCGGCGCGACGACAAAGCCCAAGCTTGGCCTGTCGGGTCGCAACTACGGCCGCGTGATCTACGAAGGGCTGAAGGGCGGCCTGGACTTCATGAAGGACGACGAGAACATCAACTCGCAGCCCTTCATGCACTGGCGCGATCGCTTCTTGTACGTGATGGACGGCGTCAACAAGGCCAGCGCAGCCACCGGCGAAGTGAAGGGTTCATACCTGAACGTCACAGCCGGCACGATGGAGGCGATCTACGAGCGCGCCGAGTTCGCCAAGAGCCTCGGCAGCGTGATCATCATGGTCGACCTGATCGTCGGCTGGCCGTGCATCCAGAGCCTCGGCGAATGGTGCCGCCGCAACGACATGATCCTGCACCTGCATCGCGCCGGCCACGGCACCTACACGCGGCAGAAGAACCACGGCGTTTCATTCCGCGTGATCGCCAAGTGGCTGCGCCTGGCCGGCGTCGACCACATGCACACCGGCACCGCGGTGGGCAAGCTCGAAGGCGATCCGCTGACCGTGCAGGGCTACTACAACGTCTGCCGCGACACGTACACGAAGACCGATCTGCCGCGCGGCCTGTTCTTCGACATGGACTGGTGCGACCTGAAGAAGGTGATGCCGGTGGCCAGCGGCGGCATTCACGCCGGGCAGATGCACCAGCTGATCGATCTGTTCGGCGATGACGTGGTGCTGCAATTTGGCGGCGGCACGATCGGACATCCGGCCGGCATCCAGGCCGGCGCGGTGGCCAACCGCGTGGCGCTCGAAGCGATGGTCAAGGCGCGCAATGAGGGCCGCGACATCAAGAACGAGGGACCGGAGATCCTGCAGAAGGCGGCGCAGTTCTGCACGCCCCTGAAGCAGGCACTCGATACCTGGAAGGACGTGTCCTTCAACTACACGTCGACCGACACCAGCGACTACGCCGTCACCCCCGCGGTGGCCTGATAGAGATTAGGAGCCAGCATCATGATGACCAACCCGACCGGCCGCATCACGCAGGGCCAGTTCAGCTTCCTGCCGGATCTGACCGACGAAGAGATCCGCCTGCAGATCGACTACGGCCTCGGCAAAGGCTATGCGTGGAGCGTCGAGTACACCGACGATCCGCACCCGCGCAACACGTACTGGGAAATGTTCGGCATGCCGATGTTCGACCTGAAGGATGCCGCCGGACTGATGATGGAACTGGCGAGCTGCCGCAAGACCTTTCCCAACCACTACATCCGCCTGATGGCCTTCGATTCGACGCGCGGCACCGAGTCGATCGCGATGAGCTTCATCGTCAACCGGCCAAAAACGGAGCCCGGCTTCAGTCTGGCACGACAGGAAATCGACGGCCGGCAGATCCGCTACACGGTGCATTCGTACGCCACCGACAAACCCGAAGGCCAGCGCTACACGGGCTGACGCCATCGAGATCACGACCGATGAGCACACCGCTGTATGCGATTCCTGGCGCGCCGGTGAACCCGGCGCCGGAGGCCGCATCGCTCGCGCCCGCCACGGCTGATGCGGCTGCGGTGGCCTCGGCGCGCACCGTCAACGAGGTGCTGGCGCAAAGCCAGGTCGAGGCGGTGCTCGACGAACTCGAGCGCGATCTGGTCGGCCTGGCACCCGTGAAGCAGCGGATCCGCGACATCGCCGCGCTGCTGGTGATCGACAAGCTGCGCTCGAACCTCGGCCTGACTGCCGACGGCGCGCAGTCAGCGCCGAGCCTGCACATGTGCTTCACCGGCAATCCGGGCACCGGCAAGACGACGGTGGCACTGCGCATCGCCGAGATCCTGCATCGGCTCGGCTACGTGCGAAAGGGCCACGTGGTCAGCGTCACCCGCGACGACCTGGTGGGCCAGTACATCGGCCACACCGCGCCGAAGACCAAGGAAGTGCTGAAAAAGGCGATGGGTGGCGTGCTGTTCATCGACGAGGCCTACTACCTGTACCGGCCGGAAAACGAGCGCGACTACGGCCAGGAGGCGATCGAGATCCTGCTGCAGGTGATGGAGAACAACCGCGACGACCTGGTCGTGATCCTCGCCGGCTACAAGGACCGGATGGACACCTTCTTCAAGTCCAACCCCGGCATGAGCTCACGCATCGCGCACCACATCGACTTCCCCGATTACGCCAGCGGCGAACTGCTCGCCATCGCCGAGCGCATCCTCGCCGCGCAGCGCTATCGCTTCGGCGACGGCGCGCGCGCAGCCTTCGAGCAGTACTTGACGCGGCGGATGCAGCAGCCGCATTTCGCCAACGCCCGCAGCGTGCGCAACGCGCTCGATCGCGCCCGGCTGCGCGCCGCCAGCCGCCTGTTCGCCGACCGCGATCGCGTCCTGACCGAAGCCGACCTGACCACGCTCGAACCGGCCGATATCCTCGCCAGCCGCGTGTTCCAGGCCCCCGCATCCTGAATCGAGAACGCCATGCCGCTATCGAACCGCCGCACGCTAACGCAGTACCTGATCGAACAACGCCGCCGCTTTCCGAGCGCCAGCGGCGAGCTGAACGCGCTGATTCTCGACGTTGCGCTCGCGGCCAAGGCGATCGCGCGCTCGGTCGCTTTCGGCGAACTCGGCGACCCGATGAGCCGGCAGCTGGTCGCCGCGGCCAAGGAGCATGCCGCCATCAACGTGCAGGGCGAGACGCAGCGGCCGCTCGATGTCGTCAGCAACGAGATCTTCCTGCGCACCGCCGAGTGGTCCGGCCACCTGGCCGGCATGGGCTCGGAGGAGATGGCCGCGCCCTACCAGATCCCGTCGAAGCACCCGCGCGGAAAGTATCTGCTGGTGTTCGACCCGCTCGACGGCTCAAGCAACATCGATGTCAACGTGTCGGTTGGCAGCATCTTCTCGATCCTGCGCGCGCCGCAGGAGGTGATCGACTCCGGACGCGACGTCACCGAGGCCGATTTCCTGCAACAAGGAGCCACGCAAGTGGCCGCCGGCTACGCCATTTACGGCCCCGTCACGATGCTGGTGCTGACGGTGGGCAGCGGCGTGGTCGGTTTCACGCTCGATCCCAATCTCGGCGAATTCAAGCTCACGCATCCGGACATCCACGTCCCTGCCGACACGCAGGAGTTCGCCATCAACACCAGCAACAGCCGCTTCTGGGAATCGCCGATCAAGCGCTATGTCGACGAATGCCTGGCCGGCAAGACAGGCAGCCGCGAAAAGGACTTCAACATGCGCTGGATCGCCTCGCTGGTGGCCGAGGCGCACCGGATCCTGATGCGCGGCGGCGTGTTCATGTATCCGAAGGACACCAAGGACCCGGGCAAGCCCGGCCGGCTGCGACTGCTGTACGAGGCCAACCCGATCGGCTTCGTGATGGAACAGGCCGGCGGCCGCGCCAGCACCGGGCGCGAGCCGGTGCTCGGCGTGCAGCCGCAAGCGCTGCACCAGCGAATCGGCTTCGTCTTCGGCTCGAAGAACGAAGTCGAGCGCATCGAGCGCTACCACCGTGAGGCGGATGCTGGAACCGACAAACCTTACGTGTCGCCGCTGTTCACCGAACGCTCGCTGTACCGGCCAGAGGCGGCGTGATCGGGGATCCGTTGGCCGTGATCCGTTGACCGCCAGCCGATCACTGATCACCGATCACAGAACAGGGAGAAATCGTGTCGAACAAGCATCCGATCATCGCCGTCACCGGCTCGTCAGGGGCCGGAACGACAACGGTGATGAACAGCTTCAAGCACATCTTTCGGCGGGAAGGGATCAACGCGCAACTCGTCGAAGGCGACTCGTTTCATCGCTATGACCGCCTGGCGATGCGGCAGAAGATGAAGGAGGCCGAAGCGGCCGGCAACAAACATCTGTCGCACTTCGGCCCGGAAAACAACCTGTTCGCCGAACTGGAGGAGCTGTTTCGCCGCTACGGCGAAAACGGCGCCGGCCGCGTGCGCAAGTACCTGCACGATGCGGCGGAAGCAGAACCGTACAAGCAGGAGCCAGGCACCTTCACGCCGTGGGCGGACATCGGCCCTGACACCGACCTGATGTTCTACGAAGGGCTGCATGGCGGCTATGCCGGCGATGACATCGACATCGCTCGCCACGTCGATCTCCTGGTCGGCGTGGTGCCGATCATCAACCTGGAATGGATCCAGAAACTGCATCGCGACCAAAGCATGCGCGGCTACTCGCAGGAAGCGGTGGTCGACACGATCCTGCGCCGCATGCCCGACTACGTGAACTACATCTGCCCGCAGTTCTCGCGCACGCACGTCAACTTCCAGCGCGTGCCGACAGTCGACACCAGCAATCCCTTCATTGCCAAGGACATCCCGACCGCTGACGAAAGCATGGTGATCATCCGCTTTGCCAACCCCAAGGGCATCGATTTCCCCTACCTCATGTCGATGCTGCACGACTCGTGGATGACGCGCCCGAACAGCATCATCTGCCCCGGCGGCAAGATGGGACTGGCGATGCAACTGATCTTCACGCCGATGATCCTGCGCCTGATGGATCGCAAGAAGCGCGCCTGATGCCGGCCCCACCAGATCTCACGAGGACGGACTCGATGAACGCCCCCGAATCCTTTTCTGATCGCGCCAGTGCCGCCCGATTGCGCGCCAATGCGCTGCGCTTTCTCGCCATCGACTGCGTCAATGCCGCCAAGAGCGGCCATCCGGGCATGCCGATGGGCATGGCCGATATCGCCGAGGTCCTGTGGAACGACTACCTGCGCCACAGTCCCGCCAATCCCCGGTGGGACAACCGCGACCGTTTCGTCCTGTCG
>JBFINI010000276.1:0-5010 GCA_041611275.1 Burkholderiaceae bacterium | reverse complement strand
CGCAGGCGCGCGGCACGCCGCTCTCTAGCAACGGCAAGGGCGTGGCACCGCCGCTGCTGGTCGGCATGTATGCGCAGGTCGACGTCGCCGGTCGCGAGGTCGGCCGCTACGCCGTGCTGCCGCGGCGGGCGCTGCGCGATGGCGACGTGCTGTGGCAGCTCGACGGCGCCGACCAGGTCAGGATCGTGCCGGTGCGCATGCTGCAGGAGTCGGCCGACACCGTTGCCGTCAGCGGCGAGACGCTGGCCGCCGGCGCCCGCGTGATCGTCAGCGACCTGAAGGTGGTCACCGAAGGCATGGCCGTGCGCGTCGTCGACGAAGCACGCGGCGAGCTGCGCGGCGGGATTCGCGGCGCAGCCGGCGCAGCGGACGCGGCAAAGGCCGGAAAATGAAAGCGCTGATCGGCTGGATGGCGCGCCATCCGGTGGCGGCCAACCTGCTGATGCTGCTGATCGTCTTCGCCGGGCTGGTCAACATGGCGACGACCAAGCAGGAGGTGTTTCCGGAGATCAACTTCGACACCATCGAGGTCCGCGTCGTCTACCAGGGCGCCACGCCGGATGAGATCGAGGAGTCGATCGTCCAGCGCATCGAGGAGCAGATCCAGGGCATCGACGGCATCGACCGCCTCACCGGCGTGGCCGCCGAGGGCGTCGGCGTCGTTCGCGCCGAACTGTCGCGCGGGACGCAGACCAGCCGCAAGCTCGACGAGATCCGCTCGGCGGTCGACCGCATCACGACCTTTCCCGAGCAGGCCGAGCGGCCCGAGGTGCGCGAGATCGTCAACCGCCAGCGGGTGCTGGAAATGGCCGTGTACGGCGACGCCTCCGAGGCGACGCTGCGCGAACTCGCGTTTCGCATCAAGGACGAGCTGTCGGCCACGCCGGGAATTTCGCTGGCCGAAGTGGCGCGGGTGCGCAACTACGAGGTGTCGATCGAGGTCGGCCATGACGTGCTGCGCGCGTACGGGCTGACGCTGCAGGATCTGGCGACCACGGTCCGCCGCAGCAGCCTCGATCTGCCGGGTGGCGAGATCAAGGCCGGCGGCGAGTCGATCCTGTTGCGCACCAAGGGGCGTAACTACAACCGCAGCGACTTCGAAAACATCATTGTCGTCGCCGCGCCGGGCGGTGCCGGCGTGCGGCTCGCCGACATCGCACGCATCAACGACGGCTTTCGCGACGAAGACCTGGTCATGCGCTACAACGGCAAGCCCGCCGCCTTCGTGCAGGTGTTCCGCGTCGGCGAAGAAAAGGTGCTTGACGTAGTCGGCCGCGTCGAGCACTACCTCGATGCGCTGCGGCCGGGACTGCCGCCGGGGCTGTCGGTGGCGGTGTGGCGCAACGACGCGACCGAGTTCAATAACCGCCGCGACCTGCTGGTGAAGAACGGGCTGATCGGGCTGGTGCTGGTGATGGCGGCGCTGGCGCTGTTTCTCGACCTGCGGCTGGCGTTCTGGGTTTCGGTCGGCATCTTCGTGTCATTCGTCGGCGCCTTTGCGGCGATGCCGCTGGTGGGCCTGTCGATCAACATGATGTCGCTGTTCGGCTTCATCCTCGCCATCGGCATCGTCGTCGACGACGCCATCGTCACCGGCGAGAACATCTACTCCGAGAACGAGCGCGGCCGCGATCCGATGGACGCCTCAGTGGCCGGCGCGCAGCGCGTCACCCTGCCGGTGGCGCTGGCCGTGGCCACCACCATCGCCGCCTTCGTCCCGCTGCTGTTCGTGCCCGGCAACATCGGCAAGTTCCTGTTCCAGATTCCGGCCATCGTGATCCTGGTGCTGGTGATCTCGGTCATCGAGGCGATGTTCATCCTGCCGCACCACCTGGCGCGGCTGCGCATCGTCGGCCACACGCCGCGCACCCGTATTGGTGCCCGCATCGCCGACCTGCGCCATGCGATGGACCGGCAACTGAAGCGCTTCGTCGACGGGCCGCTCGACCGGACGCTGCGTTTCGCCACCCTGCACTACGGCGTGGTGATCGCGTCGGCGATTTCGATCCTGCTGCTGACGCTGGGCGTGATCGCCGGCGGCTACGTGAAATTCTCGTTCTTCCCGATCGTCGAGGGCCGCTACGTCACCGCTTCGCTGCAACTGCCGCAGGGTGCCACGGTCGAGGCCACGCTCGACGCGGCGTTGCAGATCGAGCGCGCCGGTCGCGCCGCCGCGCAGCGCCTTCCCGATCCGAGCGGCCAGGATCTGATCAACGCGGTGTTCATCACCGTCGGCCGGCAGGAGGCGACCGGACCGGGCGCGGCCGGTGCGCTCGGCATTCTCGAGGGCCACAAGGCCTCGGTGGTCATCGAACTGCTCGACCCCGAAGTGCGCAGCGTGACCTCGCGCGAGTTCGAGCGTGCCTGGCGCGAGGCCACCGGGCCGCTGCCGCAGGTGCAGAAGCTGTCGTTCGCCTCGAACGTGATCAACCTCGGCTCGGCGGTGCAGGTGCAACTGACGGCGCGCTCGCCCGAGGGGCTGGCCAAGGCAGCCGCCGAACTGCAGGACGAACTGCGCCGCATCGACGGCGTCTCCGACGTTCGCGACGACCGCGAACCGGGCAAGCGCGAAGTGCAGTTCCGGCTGAAACCCTATGCGCGCACGCTCGGCATCACGCTGGAGAACCTGGCGCAGCAGGTGCGCGCCGCCTACTTCGGTGCCGAAGCGGTTCGCGTGCAGCGCGGCCGCGACGAAGTCCGCGTCTACGTCCGGCTGCCGGCAACCGAACGCGCCTCGCTGACGGATCTGAACCGCTACCGCATCCGCACGCCGGGCGGCGATTTCGTGCCGCTGCACGAACTGGCCGAGGTTTCGCTCGGCTACGGCAGTTCAACGCTGGTCCGCATCGACGGCCGCCGCGTCACCACCGTGTTCGCCGAGGTCGATTCGGCCGTCGTGACCGGGGCGCAGGTCAACGCCCGCATCGTCGGCGAGGTGCTGCCGCGGCTGCAGGACGAGATACCGGGACTTTCATACACGATGGGCGGCGAGCAGCGCGAGCAGCAGCAGGCGCTGCCGGCGATGGCGCGCAACTTCGGCCTGGCGGTGTTCTGCATGTACGCGCTGCTGGCGCTGGCCTTCCGCTCCTACGTGCAGCCGGTGATCGTGGTGGCGGCGATTCCGTTTGGGCTGGTCGGCGCCACCGTCGGCCATTTGTTGCTGGGGCTGACCTTCGGGCTGACCAGCCTGTTCGGCATCGTCGGGCTGGCCGGCATCATCGTCAACGGCTCGCTGGTGCTGATCGATTTCGCCAACGAAGAGCGCAGCCGCGGCAAGCCGGCGCGCCAGGCGATGATCGACGCTGCCAAGAGCCGCTTCCGGCCGATCCTGCTGACCGCGACCACTACCTTCCTCGGCATTTTCCCGCTGATCATCGAGCGCAGCATCCAGGCGCAGTTCCTGGTGCCGCTGGCGGTGTCGATCGGCGTCGGCGTGCTGCTTGGCACGGCGCTGCTGATGCTGCTGACGCCGGCGCTGGCGATGTGGGTCGAAGACGTCTCGACGCGCTGGCGCGCGCCGCTGGGCAGTGCAGCCGGCGCCGATCGTTGAGCGTCAGCGCCAACGATGCCGACGCCGCTGGCCGCCGACCCTCTTGATGCGCTGGCTGCCACGGCGCTGGCCAACGTCGGCACCGAATATCCGTTCAACCTCGTTCATCTGGTGCGCAGCGCGGCCGAGGTGCGTACGCCGCAGCGGCTGCATCCAGCATTCTTCGGCGCTTATGACTGGCACTCGAGCGTGCACATGCACTGGACGCTGGTGCGCTGCCTGCGGTTGGCGCCCAGCTCGAATACAGCCCCGGCGATCGTCGCGCACTTCGAAGCACGGCTGACAGGAACGGCGATCGATGCCGAATGCGCTTACTTCGCCGCGCCGGCCCGGGCCGCCTTCGAGCGGCCGTACGGCTGGGGCTGGCTGCTGCAACTGTGGATCGAGCTCGACGCGCTGGCCAGCGACCTGCCGCAGGGCGCACGCTGGCGCGATGCGCTGGCGCCGCTGGCCGACCTGTTCGCCGAGCGCCTGCAGGCGTGGCTGCCGCGTGCCGAGTTTCCGGTGCGCGCCGGCACGCACGGCAACAGCGCCTTCGCGCTGATCCTTGCATTGCGCTACGCGCAGCGGCGCGCGTTGCCGCTGGCCGCGGCGATCGTCGACCAGGCGCGCCTCTGGTTCGACGCCGACCATGCGTATCCGGCCGACTACGAGCCCGGCGGCGACGATTTCCTCTCCGGCGGCCTGTGCGAAGCGCTGTTGATGGCGCGCGTATTGCCGGCCGAGCACTGGCGGGGCTGGTGGAACGCATTCGCGCCATCGGCACCGGCACTGCAGCGATGGCTCGCCCCGGTCAGCGTTGCCGACCCTGCCGACCCGAAGATCGTCCATCTGCACGGACTGAATCTGTCGCGTGCCTGGTGCTGGCGCCAGTTGCTGCCGTTGCTGCCGGCGCCGCTGCAGCCGCGAGCGGAGCAGGCGGCGCTGGATCACCTGCGCGCCTCGCTCGATGCCGCCGCTACGGGCGACTACGTCGGCACCCACTGGCTGGCTTCCTTTGCCTTGCTCGCCTTGACCGGCGATTCATACGAGCCAAGTTGACCGCCATCAACGCGGCCAGGCGCCGCGCTGCTCTGATGCGATTCAGGAGGGGAGCATGAGCAAGTCTTGGGATGTCATCGTCATCGGGTCCGGCATAGGCGGCCTGGCCGCGGCGTCAGCGCTCGCGACCTGCGGCAAGAAGGTGCTGGTGCTCGAACGACACGCGCAGCCCGGCGGCCTGACCCAGACCTTCGAGCGGCAGGGCTGGCGCTTCAATGTCGGCGTGCACTATCTCGGCGGCTTCGGCCCGGGCGAGCCGAACCGCCGCCTGCTCGATCACCTCTCGGGCGGCCGCATCAAGATGGCGCCGATCGAAGGCGCCTATGACCGCATCCATCTGCCCGGACTGACCGTCCCCTTCGCACCGCCGCGGGCGACGCTGATCACCGTGCTGAAGGACTCGTTCCCGCGCGAGGCGG
>JBFINI010000275.1:0-5012 GCA_041611275.1 Burkholderiaceae bacterium | reverse complement strand
TCTTAAACGAGCGTCGCAATGCCGCCGCAGGGGCCTCGCCGCCCCAGGAATGTCGGCGTACCCGGACCGCCTTCTGCGCACGACGACACCGACAAATCGCGGGCTTGCTGCCGCTGCACGCCCCTGCTGCAATCCGTCACCCGCACAGGCCGAGGAGACCGCAGTGAGCCGCATCGACGACACGGAGCAGCAATCGAACTACAGCACCGCCACGCCGATCGGCGAATTGATTGCGGAGCGGCTGTCGCGCCGCCAGTTGCTGACTGGCGCCGGTGCGGCCGCGATCGGCATCGTCGGCGGGCCGCTGGCCGGCTGCGCGAGCACGCCGGAGAAAAGCGCCGCGCTCGGTTTCAGCGAGATCAGGCACGATCTCACGACCACGCATGCGGTGGCGCCTAGCTACTCGGTGCAGGTGCTGGTGCGCTGGGGGGATCCGCTTTACGTCGATGCGCCGGCGTTCGACCCCGTGCGGCAATCCGCGGCGGCACAGCTGCGTCAGTTCGGCGCCGACAACGACTTCCTCGCCTTCATGCCGCTGCCCTATGGCTCGAACAACTCGGCGCACGGCGTGCTGTGCGCGAACCACGAGCGCACGCCGAGCCCGCTGCTATTCGCCGGCGTCGGCGAAGGCGGTTGGGGCAAGCTCACGCGCGAGCAGTGCGAGGTCGAGATGGCCGCACAGGGCCACAGCTTCGTCGAAATCCGCCGCTATGGCGCGCGCTGGGAGGTGGTTCGCGACAGCCGGTTCAGCCGGCGTTTCACCGCGCTGGCGGCCGAGTTCCGCGTCGGTGGACCGGCGGCCGGCCATGCGCGGCTGAAGACCAGCGCCGATCCGGCCAGCATCAAGGTGATCGGCACCTTCAACAACTGCGCCGGCGGCAAGACGCCTTGGGGCACGGTGCTGTCGGGCGAGGAGAACTTCCACGGCTACTTCCTCGGCGACGCCGACAAGGGGCCGGAGGCCGCCGCGCGCAAGCGCTATGGCATCAGTGGCAAGCCGCGCTACATCTGGGGTCGCTATCACGATCGCTTCAACCTCGACCGCGAGCCGAACGAGCCGAACCGCTTCGGCTGGGTCGTCGAGATGGACCCGTACGAGCCGAATTCGGTGCCGGTCAAGCGCACCGCGCTCGGCCGCTTCAAGCACGAGGGCGCGACCACCGCGGTCAGCCACGACGGCCGCGTCGCCGTGTATTCCGGCGACGATGAGCGGATGGAGTATGTGTACAAGTTCGTCACCCGCGGCCGTTTCGATCCGCGCAACCGCGCCGCCAACCGCGACCTGCTCGACGACGGCACGCTGTACGTGGCGCAGTTCCATGCCGACGGCACGATGCGCTGGCTGCCGCTGGTGCACGGCGAGGGGCCGCTGACCGCCGCCAATGGATTTGCGAGCCAGGCCGACGTGCTGATCGAGGCGCGCCGCGCCGCCGATCTCTTGGGCGCGACACCGATGGACCGGCCCGAGGACATCGAGCCGCATCCGGCGACCGGCCACGTCTACGTGGTGCTGACCTACAACGAACGGCGCACCGACAAGCAGCTGAACCCGGCCAACCCGCGTGCCAACAACCGCTACGGCCACATCCTCGAGATCGCGCCGCCGCAGGTTGGCGGCAAGGCGGATCACGCCGCGACCGAATGCCGCTGGGAGTTCTTCCTGCTCGGCGGCGATCCGCGCAAGCCCGAGCACGGTGCCCGCTATCTGAGCCCGGTGTCGAGCGAAGGCTGGCTCGCCTGCCCCGACAACATCGCCTTCGATCCGCGCGGCCGCGTCTGGATCGCCACCGACGGCCAGGACGACATGATCGGCGCCGCCGACGCCGTCTACGCGGCGGAGACCAGCGGGCCGCGGCGCGGCGGCACGCGGCTGTTTTTCAACGCGCCGCGTGGCGCGGAAATCTGCGGCCCCGAGTTCACGCCCGACGGCAGGACGCTGTTCCTGGCGATCCAGCACCCGGGCGAGGAAAAGGGCTCGACCTTCGAGACGCCGTCGACGCGCTGGCCCGATTTCCGTGCCGACCTGCCGCCGCGCGCGGCAGTGGTGGCGATCACCAAGGACGACGGCGGCGAAATCGGCAGTTAGGACGCTCGCGCAGCCGGCGGCCTGTTGCCGGCCGCGCCCAGTCAGCGAACGATGGCCCGGCGGGCGTCAGGCCACCAGCAGCGGCTCGCTCATCGCCGCGATCTGCTCGCGCAGTTCGAGGATGCGGCTTTCCCAGTAACGCGGCGTGTCGAACCACGGGAACGCCGCCGGAAACGCCGGGTCGTGCCAGCGCCGCGCGATCCATGCCGAGTAATGCAGCAGGCGCAGCGTACGCAGCGCCTCGATCAGCAGCAGCTCGCGGCGGTCGAACTCGGCGAAGTCCTCGTAGCCGGCCATCAGATCGGCCAGCCGCTGCGACTGTTCATCACGTCCATGACCAAGCAGCATCCACAGGTCCTGCACCGCCGGGCCGGTGCGGCTGTCGTCGAAGTCGACGAAGTGCGGGCCGGGACTTGCCCCACTGTCAGTCCATAGCACATTGCCTTCGTGCACGTCGCCATGCAGGCGGATCGTCGCCACGTCGTCGGCGCGCTCGAAGCAGCGGCGGATCTCGTCGAGCGCCTGCGCTGAGACGCCGGCGTAGACCGCGCGCAGTTCAGCCGGCAGCCAGTTGCTGTCCAACAGATACTCGCGCGGCTCGACGCCGAAGGACTCGACGTCGAGCGCCGGCCGCACCTCGTACGGCCGCGCCGCGCCAGCCGCATGGATGCGGCCGAGAAAGCGGCCGAGCCACTCGCGCACGTTGCGATCGTCGAGATTCGGCGCCCGGCCACCGCGGCGCTCGAACAGCGCGAAGCGGAAGCCATCGCCGGGATGCAGCGTGCGCCCGTCGATCGACAGCGCCGGCACGGCCGGCACCTCGCCCGCGGCCAGTTCGGCAACGAACGCGTGTTCCTCGAGAATCTGCGCATCGCTCCAGCGCGCCGGCCGGTAGAACTTGGCCACCACGAAGCCGGCGCGGCCGTCGGCCTGCTCGATGCCGAGCTGGAACACGCGGTTCTCGTAGCTGTTCAGCGGCAGCAGCGTGCCGGTGGTCACCAGCCCGACGCCGTCGACGGCGTTAAGCACGGTATCCGGCGTGAGGCCGGCAAACGGCGGCGGCGCAGCATCGTCCATGCCGGCATCGTACGCGGCGATGCAACGAAGCTCGCGCCAGCGCGGCCCGGGTGGCAAGACGGTGCCAGCGGCGCGCGTGCAACGAGTACAACGCTCGCCTGCTGGCCGGGCCCGGCGGCGCGCTGCGCGGCGCAACGCCGGGCGATCTCGCTTCGTTCGTCTGACGCGGCGTTCTCAGCGCTTTTCGGCGACGACGACCGGCTTGGCCTTGGCGGCCAGTGAACTGGCGCTCAGATAACTGTTGGCCAGCGCGTCGATGAAGCTCGCCAGCGAAACCGTGGCCACGAAGGCCGCGAGGCCAAGGGCAGCACGAACCGGTTTCGACGGGCGGGAAGCGTACTTGTCCATTTTGACCTCGGCAGGGTGAAGTGAAGTGCTGCTGTCCCCTCAGTTGCACCGCCAGCCGATTCGGTTCAATCAAGGTGCACGCCAGCCGGCCGGTCGAGCGCGCGGCGGCAGGCGCCGTCGGTCGCGTGCTACTTTTGCCGCGCCTTTGACCCTGGGGAAGGAGCGGGGCCCATGCCCGCACAGGAATATCTGCGCCGCATCCTGAATGCGCGCGTTTACGACGTGGCCGAGGAAACGCCGCTCGAAGTCGCGCCGCAGTTGTCGGCGCGGCTGGCCAACACTGTGCTGCTCAAGCGCGAGGACCTGCAGCCGGTATTCAGCTTCAAGCTGCGCGGCGCCTATAACAAGATGGTCAACCTGACGCCGGCACAGCGCAAGCGCGGCGTGATCGCCGCCAGCGCCGGCAACCACGCGCAGGGCGTGGCGCTGGCCGCGGCCAAGCTCGGCTGCAAAGCCGTGATCGTGATGCCGGTGACCACGCCGCAGGTCAAGATCGATGCGGTGCGCGGCCGCGGCGCGCAGGTGGTGCTGTTCGGCGATTCGTATTCCGACGCCTACGACCATGCGCTGGTGCTGCAGAAGAAGAAGGGGCTCGCCTTCGTCCACCCGTTTGACGATCCGGACGTGATCGCCGGCCAGGGCACGATCGGCATGGAGATCCTGCGCCAGCACCATCCGGTCGAGCACGGGCCGATCCACGCGGTGTTCGTCGCCATCGGCGGCGGCGGGCTGATCGCGGGCGTGGCCGCCTACATCAAGGCGTTGCAGCCGCAAATCCAGGTCGTCGGCGTGCAGACCGAGGATTCGGACGCGATGGCACGTTCATTCGTCGCCGGCCGCCGCGTGCAGTTGCACGATGTGGGGCTGTTCTCCGACGGCACCGCGGTGCGGCTGGTCGGCGAGGAGACCTACAAGCTGGCGAAGCTCTACGTCGACGAGGTGATCACCGTCGACACCGACGCGATCTGCGCGGCGATCAAGGACGTGTTCCAGGACACCCGCTCGATCCTCGAGCCGGCCGGCGCGCTGGCCATCGCCGGCATGAAGAAGTACGTCGAGCGCGACAAGCTGAAAGGCAACACACTGGTGGCGATCGCCTGCGGCGCCAACATGAACTTCGACCGCCTGCGCTTCGTTGCCGAGCGCGCCGAGGTCGGCGAGCAGCGCGAGGGGGTGTTCGCGGTGACGATTCCCGAGGAGCGCGGCAGCTTCCGGCGCTTCTGCGAACTGGTCGGCGGGCGCAACGTCACCGAGTTCAACTACCGCATCGCCGACGCCGACAAGGCGCACGTCTTCGTCGGCATGCAGATCGCGCAGGGCGACGATCCCTCGAAGATCGCCGAGCGCTTCGGCGCGGCGGGCTTCGCTACGCTGGACCTCACGCACGACGAACTCGCCAAGCTGCACTTGCGACATCTCGTCGGCGGCCACTCGCCGCTGGCGCGCAACGAACTGCTCTACCGCTTCGAGTTTCCAGAGCGACCCGGGGCGCTGATGCGGT
>JBFINI010000274.1:0-4976 GCA_041611275.1 Burkholderiaceae bacterium | reverse complement strand
GGCACAAATGGTGCGAGCAGGCGCTGCGCACGGTGATCGGGCCGACGATCATCAGCTCGTTCAGCCCTTCGACGTTGGGAAACTCGGTCACCGACGGCGGCGCCATGTAGCGCCCGCGGAAGACCTCGGTCAGGTACATCCTGGCCACCCGGCGCGCGGTCTCGCGCGTGTTGTGGTCGTTGTCGGTGTCGATGACCAGGCTGTTCAGGACGTCGAGCAGCTTGCCTTCGACCTCGGCCTTCAGCTGTTCAATTTCGCCGTCCTCGACGAAACGGGCAATGTTGTCGTTGGCGTGAAAGCGCGCGCGCGCCTTGGCGAGCCGCTGGCGGATCTTGACCGAAACCGGCACGCCCTGTTCGGCGCCGAGCGCGGCGGACATCGGTTCTGGCTTGGGAGTGTTCATCGCAGCTCATCGCAGGTTGAACCAGCGCCGATGGTAGAGCAAACACGATGGCCGGCCGGTGACCGCCCTGGGCACACGCTGCCTCGACTGCGGCGAGCCCGGCGCAGCGCGTTCAGCGCCGTCGCCCGCGCGGCCGGCTTGAAGGCTGCGCGAAGCGCGCAGCGATCAGCGCAAACAAGGCGCGCAGGCATTGCGCCTGAGCGCCGGCCGGCCGTCCCGGCGCCGCCCATGGGTTCCAGCCGTACAGATCGAGATGAATCCACGGCACGCCCGGCGCGACAAACTCCTGCAGGAACAGCGCGGCGTTGACCGCGCCGGCCATCGTGCCCTCGGCAACATTATTCAGATCGGCCACCGGGCTCTTCAGTCGCTTGCCATACGGCGCCCACAGCGGCAGCCGCCACATCGGATCGGCCTCGCGCTCTCCGTGGTCGAGCACTTCGGCGGCCAGCCGCTCGTCGTTGACGAACAGCGCCGGCAAATCGGGGCCGAGCGCCACACGCGCCGCACCGGTCAGCGTGGCCAGGTCGATCAGCAGCGCAGGCTTTTCCTTGCACGCCTCATCGATCGCGTCGGCCAGGATCAGCCGGCCCTCGGCGTCGGTGTTGCCGATCTCCACCGTCAGCCCCTTCTTCGAGGTGATCACGTCGAGGGGACGCAGTGCATTGCCGGCGATGGCGTTTTCCACCGCTGGCACCAGTACGCGCAGCCGCACCGGCAACCTGGCCTGCACGATCATCTGGGCCAGCGCCAGCGCGTGGGCGGCGCCGCCCATGTCTTTCTTCATCAGGCGCATGCCATCGGCCGATTTCATGTCGAGGCCGCCGGAGTCGAAGCAAACACCCTTGCCGACCAGCGTGACCCTCGGGTGCCGGGCATCGCCCCAGGTGAGATCGATCAGCCGCGGCGCATCAGCAGCGGCGCGGCCGACCGCATGGACCAGCCGGTAGCCGCTTTTCAGCAGCGCGTCGCCGACGACCAGTCGCGCGCGCATGCGCAGCCGGCGCGCCATCTGTGCCGCGGCCCGCGCCAATGCGCTCGGGCCGAGATCCTGCGCCGGCGTGTTGATCAGGTCGCAGGCCAGCGTGGCGGCATCGACCGCGCGTTGCACGGCGTCGCGATTCGCCCGTGGCGGCCAGACCAGCGTGGCCGGCGCCCGCTCGGGCGTGCGATAACGCGTGAACTGGTAGGCGCCAAGGCCCCAGGCAAGCGCCAGGCGATCGGCCACCGAGACCGCCAGCGCGCCGGCGCTCCAGCTTCCTTCTGGCAACCGCTGCGGCAACCCGGCGAGGCGCCAAAGGTCGGTGCTCGAGCCGTCGTCAGCAAAGACGAACAGCGCCGCCGCCCCGCCATCGCCGGGCAGCAGCGCCAGCTCGCCGGCGCGCCCCTTGAAGCCGGACTGCTGCAACCAACGGCGCTGCGCCGCCGGCGCATCGCGCAGCCAGCGCGGCACCGCGTTCTCGCGCAATAGCCGCAGCGCGGCCGCGCCGCGGGATGACGAGGTGAATATCGATGAGGCCATGGGTGGATCGATCCGCTGGAGACGGGCAACGCGCCACAGGCGCGATTGTCCATCAGCAGACGCCGCGCCGACGAAGCTGCATTACCCTTGTTCGCTCAACCCGTTCTCTGGAGACCCCGATGCTGTTTTCTGCCACCCTCGCCGGCAGCCTGCCGAAACCCGACTGGCTGGCCGAAACGCACAAGCTCTGGCCGCAATGGCGCGTGCAGGGCAACGCTCTCGCTCAGGCCAAGCGCGACGCCACCCTGATGTGGCTGAAGCTGCAGGAAGACGCCGGGCTGGACATCGTCAGTGATGGCGAACAATCGCGCCAGCACTTCGTGCACGGATTTCTGGAGGCGGTCGACGGCATCGACTTCGAGCACAAGGTCGAAATGGGCATCCGCGCCGACCGCTACAAGGCGATGGTGCCGCAGGTGATCGGCCCGCTGAAGCTCAAGGGCCGTGTGCATGCGACCGAGGCGCGGCTGGCGCGCGCGCACACGAAGAAGAAGCTGAAATTCACACTGCCCGGGCCGATGACGATCGTCGACACGGTGGCCGACCAGGTCCACGGCGATCGCATCAACATGGCGATGGCCTTCGCCGAGCTGCTGAACGCTGAGGCGCGTGCGCTGCAGGACGACGGCGTCGATGTCATCCAGTTCGACGAACCGGCCTACAACGTCTACCTGGAGGAGGCGGCCGACTGGGGCGTGCGCGCGCTCGAGCGCGCCGCCGCCGGCCTGACCTGCACGACCGCGGTACATATCTGCTACGGCTATGGCATCCAGGCCAACATCGACTGGAAGGCCTCGCTCGGTGAATCGTGGCGGCAGTACGAGCAGATCTTTCCGGCGCTGGCGAAAAGCACGATCCAGCAGGTGTCGCTCGAATGCGCCAATTCGCACGTGCCGCTGGAGCTGATCAAGCTGCTCAAGGGCAATGACGTGCTCGTCGGCGTCATCGACGTGGCTTCCAGCGAGGTCGAGACGCCGGAGCAGGTCGCCGACACGATCGGCCGCGCGCTGCAGTTTGTCGCCAAGCGGCGCCTGTATGCCTGCACCAACTGCGGCATGGCGCCGATGGACCGTGACATCGCGGTCCGGAAGCTCGAGGCACTGGCCCAGGGCGCGGCGCTGGCCCGCAGCCGCTATCGATAACCGGTCCCGATGAGCCTGCGCCTCGGTGTCGACCTGGGCGGCACCAAGATCGAGTGCATCGCGCTCGATGCGCGCGGCGACGAACTCCTGCGCGTGCGCGCGGACACGCCACAAGGCGACTATGCGCGCACCGTCGAGGCCATTGCCGCGCTGGTGCGCGAGGCCGAGCGCCGGCTGGGCGCCCGCGGCAGCGTCGGCGTGGCCACGCCCGGCGCGCTGTCGCGTGCGACCGGGCGGCTGAAGAACTCGAACTCGGTGTGCCTGAACGATCGGCCGTTGCTGCAGGATCTCGAGCGCGCGCTGGCCAGGCCGGTGCGCATCGCCAATGACGCCGACTGCTTTGCACTGTCCGAGGCCGCCGATGGCGCCGCCGCGGGCGCATACAGCGTCTTCGGGGTGATCCTTGGCACCGGTGTCGGCGGCGGCATCGTCATCGATGGCCGCCTGCTCGAAGGGCCGAACGGCATCGCCGGCGAGTGGGGGCATAACCCGCTGCCGCGCGTCGACGACGCCGATCTGCCGCTGCCGCCGTGCTACTGCGGCCGCAGCGGCTGCATCGAGACGTACCTGTCGGGGCCCGGCCTGGCGGCCGACCATCAACGGCGCGCCCACGCATCGTTGACCACCCGGCAGATCGCCCAGGGCGCCGCGGCCGGCGATGCCGCCTGCCGCGCCACGCTCGCGCGCTACTGCGAACGACTGGCGCGGTCGCTGGCCGCGGTGATCAATCTGCTTGACCCGGAGGTGATCGTGCTCGGTGGCGGCGTGTCGAACATCGATGCGCTGTACGCGCAGGTGCCGCAACGCTGGGGCGCGTATGTGTTCTCCGACGACGTGCGCACGCGGCTCGTGCGCCCTCGGCACGGCGATTCGTCGGGGGTGCGCGGCGCGGCGTGGCTGTGGGGCGCGCCGCCGCCCGGCTGAATCGCTGCCGAGAAGCCTTGCTTCAGCCGCGCTGCGCGACCCGCGCCAGCGCCGTGCGCAGGTGGTCGTGCCGGGCCGCGCGGGCGATGAATTCACGCTCCGTGTTCGCCCAGCGCGCGCGGCAAAGCTCGGCCAGCGCGGTCCGTTCGGCGGCGGGCCAGAAGGCCAGCTCGTCGATCTGCGCGAGCAGCGGCGCGAACTGCGCAAAGCCCTTGCGCTCGACGGTCGTCCACCGCGCCAGATCGATGCCCAGTGTTGCGGCCAGTTGGCGCGACAATTGCTCGAACGCGTCGGCGCGGCGCATGGTGCCTACGCGCGCGAGCGTCGCCGTGATGCCGCCAGCCAGTTGCGACAGCCAGGTTTCGTCGAAAGATTTGTCGGCTGCGCCCTCGCTCAGGTCGAGATGGAGGTCGCTGGCGGCGAGCTGGCGCAGCGTGGCGACCGGCACCCGATACTTGCGCTCGCCGCGCAGGCGGGCGTACTCGCGCTCGGCCAGCCGGCGCACGCCGGCCGCGCGCGAGCGAAAACCAAGGCGGTAGTAGAACCAGTAGGCGCCGCTTTTCAGCGCCTCGTCGTTGCCGGCGCCGAACTGATACGGGTTGATGATGAAGCGCGCGTTGCCGGCGAGTGCATGCATCGCGCGCAATGCCTGTTCGAAGGCAAAAGCGGCTTCCGAGCCGCGAAATTCCGGGAACACGTTGATGCCGGTGTTGACCTGCGCAAACAACGTCGTGAAACCGCCGTAGCCGATCGGCATGCCGTTGGCGAGCAGCAGATAGCCGTAGGTGGCCTCGAGCGCGCCGCGGTGCTCCGGCCGCACGCCGACCGCCGCCATCTTCAGCCCGTCGCCGAAGTCGGCCAGATAACACTCGTCGAGATTCGGCTGCTCGATCTGGAACACGCTGCGCGTGCGCGACCACAGCGCGGCTCGCCAGACATCGAGCAGCCTGACGGCAGCGCGCCGCGACAGCAGTTCGACCGGCAG
>JBFINI010000273.1:0-5015 GCA_041611275.1 Burkholderiaceae bacterium | reverse complement strand
CTGGTGCGTGACACAGATCGGCCAGGTACCGATTCGCAGGCCGTTTTTCCGCGCGCTGCGGCAGAAATCCAGATCGTAGAAGTGAAAGTCAAACTGTGGGTCGAAGAGCACGCGCCGCTCGACCAGTGCAGACTTCCTGACGGCGAGGAGCAGACCGTCGAGTAGCTCGCAGTCCGCAGGTGCCTTCCCGAAGTAGGCAACAGTGCCGCACGGCTCCGCCCCGTGCGCGACCGCGCCAGATAGATTCTGGCGCTCGTCATACTTGAAGTTAGTGTCGACGTAGCACCAGCCGGGTTGCCCGGGCAGCCGGCGTCTGTTGCCGGCCAGACCGATGACGTCGTAGGCGCGCAGTCCCGCGATGATGCGGTCACCGAAGAAGTAGTCGTCGATCCAGACGTCGTCATGGACGAAGACGAGCAGATCGCGGCTGTCTGCGGCCAGGATGCGACTGTTGTAGACGACGGGAAGACCGTGCCGGTTGTTGAAGGCGACCGAGGCAGTCAGATCGCCGTCGAACGCCAGTCGCTTCAAGGACTGCCCGAGCGCGGACCGGGCGCTGAAGTCGGCTTCCGAAAACCGGGTCGCGCTGACGATCTCGATCATTGCAGGACGATTCGGACGGAATCCACCGCGCCGTGACGGTTGAGCGAACGCATTGCCCTTAATGCGTCTTCGGCGTCCGATGAATGCATCTTTCGACGCGGGCGCCGTTCATGCTCCAGCGCCCGATCATTCAATTCAGCGCGCCAGCAACGCATTGATCCCCTGCAGCGCTTCCTCCTGCAGGCTGCCCGCCGCCGCCTGCAGGCGCAGGCCGTTGACGAGAAAGTCGTAGCGCGACTTCTTCAGGTCACGCTGCGTGTTGAACAGCTGCGTGGTGGCGTTGAGTACGTCGAGGTTGATCCGCACGCCGACCCGGTAGCCCAGGCGCGTCGATTCGAGCTGGCTCTTGGCCGAGACCTCGGCCGATTCGAGCGCGCGCACCTGCGCCAGGCCGAAGTCCACGCCGGTGTAGGCCTGGCGCGCGGCCTGCGCGGCGTTGCGGCGGGCGAGTTCGAGATCCTGCTTCGACCGTTCCTCGTTGGCCAGCGCCTCGCGGATCCGGCTTTGCGTCAGTCCGCCCGTGTACAGCGGCCAGGTCAGCTGCACGCCGACGGTGCCGTTGCGCGACGTGTTGGCCGCGGTCGAGATCGTGCTGCCGTCGGAGCGGCTGACCTGGGCCGAGGCGACCAGATCGACGGTCGGCCGCTCGCCGTACTTCGCGCGCTGGATTTCGCGCTCGGCGATCTGCGCATTGGCGCGCGCCACCGCGACCGCGTAACTGGCTTCCTCGGCCTGCCGGGTCCACACGTCGATGTCGGTCGGCATCGGCGCCACGAGCTGCGGTGCTTCGCGCAGCGGTACCAGTTGGCCCGGGTCGCGGCCGATGATCGCGCGCAACGCATTGCGCCGGACGATCAGGTCGCCGAGGGCGACCTGTTCCTGCGCGACGATCTGGTCATAGCGCGCCTGCGCTTCGTGCGTATCGACGATCGTCTTGGTGCCGACCTCGAACTCGCGCTTGGCCTGCGCCAGTTGCTCGGCGATTGCTTTCTTGTTGGCGGCGATGGCTTCGAGGGAGTCCTGCGCCGCCAGCACGTCGAAGTAGGCCTGGGTCACGCGAAGCAGGAGGTCCTGGCGTGCCTGCTCGAAGGTGGCCCCGGCGGCCTGCACCGAGAGCTTGGCCTGGGTGACGGCTTCCCAGTTCTGCGGCCGATACAGCGGCATGCTGAAGTTCAGCGACGGCCCCCAGCTGTAGAACGTGCGGTTGACGTCGGGAGAACGCGAATCGTAGTTCGACAGCGAGGCGCCGAATCCGGCGCTCACTGCCGGCTTGGTCGCCGACAGCGCCTGCGGTTCGCGCTCGGTGGCTGCCTGCCGGGCAAAGCGCGCCGAGGCGAAGGTGGCGTCATTGCCCAGCGCGTCCTGCAGGATCGTCAGCAGATCGCTGCGCTGCGGCTGCTGCGCCCATGAAGTTCCAACAGGCAGCAGCAGCGCGGCGATGGTCGCGGCAACAAGGGTGCGCAGTGGCATCAATGGCTCCAAGAAAGAAAACGTTCAGATTCGAATTCAGTAGGTCGGCATGTGCGGATCGACCTGGCGGGCCCAGGCATCGACGCCGCCGCTGAGGTTGTAAACATCGGCAAAGCCTTGGCGCGACAGCCACATCGCCACATGGGCGCTGCGTGCGCCGTGGTGGCAGATGCACACCACCGGCTGTTCCGGATCGATTTCCTCGAGCCGCACCGGCAAGTCACGCATCGGCACCAGCTGGCTGCCGGCGATCTGGCAGACCTGATGCTCCCACGGTTCGCGCACGTCCAGGAGGAACGGTGGCGGGCGTTGCGGATCCTGCAGCCACTTGGCAAGTGTCGGCGCCGAGATCGTCTTCATCAAAAACGAAAGGTCGACGGGCGCCAGGCGTTGGCCAGCGGCTTGGCGACCGTCTCGAACAGCTTGAGCGTGTCGTAAGACGATTCGGTCACCCGGGTGACGATCTGCGCCGACATCACCGGCTCGTCGCCGACGATCGCAGCGAGCCGGCCGCCGATCTTCAGCTGCGCCAGCAGCCCGTCGGGCAGCACGGGCAGAGAACCCGAGATGATGATCACGTCGTACGGCGCCTTGCCCGGCCAGCCGCGCGCGCCATCGCCGGTTTCCACCTGGACGTTGCGCACGCCGGCGCGTTCGAGGTTGCCGGCGCCAAAGGCGGCCAGCACCGGGTTGATCTCGATGGTCCGCACATGCTGGGCCCGATGCGCGGCCAGCGCCGCCATGTAGCCGGAACCGGTGCCCACTTCGAGCACGTGCTCGTGTGCGCGGATGCCGAGCTCCTGCAGAAAGCGGGCCTCGACCTTGGGCGCGAACATACGCTCACCGGTATCGAGGCCGTCGACCTTCAGCGGGATTTCCATGTCGGTGAAGGCGAGCTGCCGGTAGGCGGGCGGCACGAACTGCTCGCGTCGCACAATCAGCAGCAGGTCGAGCACCGACTGGTCAAGCACCTCCCAGGGACGGATCTGCTGCTCGACCATGTTGTGGCGGGCGCGCTCGATGTCCAGAGACGGCAACACGGAGGTCATTGGGCGATATCACAGCGAGCTGAAGGCGGGCAGAGTTTAGCAATCGATCGGCGGGAACAACGCCGCTTTGGCGGGCGCCGTCCCTATTTCGTCACCGTGCGAGCCGTGCTGCTGGCAGTCGGATCTTCGGCGGCGGTGGGCGTATTCTTCGGCTATTAGCCCGCGCACCAAGCCTCAAGGCTGCTGCCGATCGAGGCGCTGCGCCATGAGTGAACGGTCAGCCGAAAGCGGCTGCGGGACGTTGGCAGTGCAGGGCGGCGGGATGTGCCGATTCGCGGAGGTGCTGATGATTCGGCTGGCTGGCGTGATCCTGATCGGTTCGTTGGTGGTGGCTTGCGCGACCACGCCCGGTCCGCGCTCGTTCGTGCTGTCGACGACCGATATCGAGCGGCAGATCGAGACCGACCTCGGCACTGCTTTCGAACTGTTCAAGGGTTTGGACATGCGGCGGCCCGAAGTGGCGCTGATGCCGGTGTCCGAACGGCTGCAGCTGACGTGGACGCTGCGCGTGCCGGATGGCCCGACCGAGTTGCCGCTGGGCGTCGCCGTGGCGCTGGCCGGCAAGCCGGTGCTCAACAGCGCGCGCAACGGGATCGAACTGACTCAGGTGACGCTCGAAGACGTTCGTGTTACCGGCGTGCCGAAGCTGTTCAGCTTCGGGCTGGCGAGTCTGGGCGAGCGCAAGGGCGCCAGTCTGCCCAACCTGCCGCTGATCTCGTTGCCGTCGGAGCAGCTGATGCGCCAGCAGGTGTCCTACGGCGCCACCGGCGTCGAGGTCACCTTCGGCGGTCTGCGCGTCGACATCGCGCCGAAGTAAGCGCGTCTTCCGATCGTCGTAGTGCGCCGCTTTGTACGGCCCGGCGCCGCCGCGGATAATGCGGCGGTTCGCGGGCCGGGCGCAGCAGGCGGCACCCGGCGTTTCTTGCTCCGATGATCGAGGACCACCGCGGCTTGACGCCGCTGCGGACCGGGGTGCCTTCTCGCACCGGTTCTGATCGACTCGTCATCGCGCCGTCATTACGGAGTTGCATTTGGATTGGTTGCTCGCACTCAAGGCCCTGCTGCTCGGCGTCGTCGAGGGGCTGACCGAATTCCTGCCGGTCTCCAGCACCGGACACCTGATCGTCACCGAAGACGTCATCCGTTTCCGCATCGCCACCCGTGAGGCGTTCATCGTCGCCATCCAGGGCGGCGCGATCCTGGCGGTGTGCTGGGAATACCGGCAGCGGCTGATTCATTTCGTGCTGAACCTGCTGCGCGATGCGCGCGAACAGAAGCTGGCGGTCAACATCGCGGTCGGTTTCCTGCCGGCGGCGCTGATCGGCGTGCTGGCCAAGAGCACGATCGAGCGCTTTTTGTTCAAACCGCTGCCGGTGGCCACCGCGCTGGTGATCGGCGGGCTGGTCATCCTGTGGGCCGAAGCGCGGCACAAGCGGCGCTACGGCGAACTCGATCTCGCCGGCCAGCGGCGCGCGCGCATCGAAGCGCTCGATGACATCCGGCCGTGGGACGCGTTGCGGGTTGGCCTGATGCAATGCCTGGCCCTGATTCCCGGCACCAGTCGCTCGGGCGCGACGATCATCGGCGCGCTGCTGCTCGGCTTCTCGCGCAAGGCGGCCACGGAGTTCTCGTTCTTCCTCGCCATTCCGACGGTCATTGGCGCCAGCGTGTATTCGGGCTACAAGGCGCGCGATCAGTTCGTCGCCGCGGACCTGCCGCTGTACGCGATCGGCTTCGTGGCCGCCTTCGCCGCGGCGCTGGTCTGCGTGCGCTGGCTGCTGCACTTCATCAGCCATCACGATTTCCGGCTGTTCGCCTGGTACCGGATCGTTTTCGGCGGCGTCATCCTGCTGACCGCCTACGCCGGCTGGGTCGACTGGACCGAGTGATTTG
>JBFINI010000272.1:0-5021 GCA_041611275.1 Burkholderiaceae bacterium | reverse complement strand
CGCTGAACGACCTGTCGCGCTGAACCGACCGACTCGATTCCGGAGGCCAAAATGCCCCCGTCGCCCTGCGCCCTGTCCTATCTGACGGAATTGAATGGCGCGACATCGGCCGGACAACGACCGCTGCTGGCCCGCCTCTGGCAGGCGACGACCCGGGCCCAGGACTTCGATGCCTACTGGGCTTTCCTGCAACGGCGCGCGCTGCCCGACTATCAGGCAGCGGCTGGAAATCACGGCGTGCAACTGTTCCGGCGACTCGATGCCGGGCGCGCGCATTTCGTCGCCCTCAGTTACTGGTCGTCGCTGCCGGCCATCGTCGCTTATGCCGGTGGCGGCATCGACGCCGGCAAGTACTACCCGGAGCACGCCAACTACCTGGTCGACCATGCGCCGGCCATCGCCCACTACGAGATGATCGAGCCCGAGCCGGCGCACGCTTTGCCGCCAGTCGCGCCCTGCGCCTGCAGCGTGCACGCGCACGCAACTCAGCGCGCGACCGTCGGCGGCTAGCCCGCAACACAGGGCAGCGGCCCGGCCTGCGGCAGAATCGCAGGCTGTGAACACCGCCTCGCCCGAACCACAGCACGTCGTATTTCAGGCCCATCGCCCGGCCGTCGACGCATCGCTGCGCTCAGCGCTGGCCCTCGGTCTGGTCGGCAGCCTTGGCGAGGAGCTGCTCGCGCGCCTGGTGTCGGCCAGCGAATACCGGGCCGTGCATGTCGGCGTCACGCAGATGATCGGCACTGCAACGAGCCGGTTCCGCCCGTGGCAGATCGGCCACGGCGCGCTGATCGTCGACGATGCCTTCATCGCCGTCACCGGCGAAGAGACCTTCGTGCCGAAAGCTTCGCCGATCCGCCGTTACGGCGAAGCCGAGGTGCTCGCAGCGGCGCGCATTGCCCGCGATGCCGGCGCACGCACGCTGGCGTTGATCGCACCGCTGCCGGCGCTGCTGCAAATGGGTGAGGCCACGCGCACGCTGGCCTCGCTTGACGAAATTGCGCTGATCGACCTCGGCTTTGAACGGCTGATATTCATCCGCCCGACTGCGGCCGACGATTCTCGGCGACTGCCGAGCCTGATCCTCAACCTGGTGCGTGCGGCCGGCCGCGCGATGGCCGACCTGATGCTGCCGTCGTATGCGCGGGCGTTGTCGGCGCAGACCGCGGCGCAGGCCATCCTGTACGCGGTGCGTGCCGCCGGCCCAGGGGTCACCGTGCTCGGCGCCAAGGAACTGGCGGCGATCGTGCAGGCGAAGATGCCGAAGCAAGCGCCGAAGCAGGCAAGACTGCGGTAGCAGCGATGCGGCTGGCGATCATCATTCCAGTGCTGAACGAAGCAGCCACGATCGAAACGACGCTGGCCCGCCTGGCGCCGCTGCGCGCGCGCGGCACGACGGTCATCGTCGTCGATGGCGGCAGCAGCGACGACACGCCGGTGCGCGCGGCGCCGCTGGCCGATCGCGTCGTCGCCGGCCCGCGCGGGCGCGCGTTGCAGATGAACGCCGGCTCGCGCAGCGACGCGGCCGCCGGCGCTGACGTGCTGCTGTTTCTGCATGCCGATACGCAGTTGCCGGCGGACGCCGACCGGATCGTGCTGCGCGCACTGGCCAATACCGACCGCTGCTGGGGGCGCTTCGATGTCAGACTCGACGGACAAGGCTGGCCGCTGCGGCTGGTCGAGACGCTGATGAACTGGCGCTCGCGGCTTTCCGGAATCGCCACCGGCGACCAGGCGCTATTCGTCGAGCGCAGCGCTTTTCTCGCGCTCGACGGCTTTGCCTCTCTGCCGCTGATGGAGGACATCGACTTCTGCCGCCGCGCCAAGCGGCTGTCGGCGCCGCTGACGCTGCGCAGCCGCGTCATCACCTCGGCGCGGCGCTGGCAGCAGCAGGGCGTGTGGCGCACCGTGCTGCTGATGTGGTGGCTTCGGCTGGCGTTTTTCCTCGGCGCCGATCCGCAGCGGCTGGCCCAGCGCTACCGCCATGTCCGCTGAAACGCCATCGATCGCCATTGCGGTGTTCGCGCGCGCCCCGGTGCCGGGTGCGGCCAAAACGCGATTGATTCCGGCACTCGGCGCCGAAGGCGCGGCAGCACTGCAGCGCGAACTGACCGCGCGCGCATTGGCCCGGGCCTGCGCCTTGCCAGGCGCGCGGGTCACGCTTTGGGTCGCCGGCGACATCGCGCATCCGCACATCGTCGAGATTGCCGCCCGCCACGGCGTGCCGGTCTCAGCGCAGGTGGGCAGCGATCTCGGCGCGCGCATGCACCATGCGTTCGTTGCCGCCGCCGGGCCGTTGCTGCTGATCGGCACCGACTGCCCGCAAATGCGCGTCGACGATTTGGCAGCGGCCGCCGAGTCGCTGGTCACGCATGATGTCGTGCTACAACCCGCCTCGGACGGCGGTTATGTGCTGATCGGGCTCAATTGTCCGCGGGCGACGCTGTTCGATTCGATTTCGTGGGGAGAACCAACGGTGCTTGAACAGACCCGCAGCCGGATCGCCGCCGCGCAGCTGAGATGCGCGCTGCTCCCGGTGCTCGACGACCTCGACACCGCCGCCGATCTGCGGCGCGAGATCGCCGCCGGGCGAGTCACGGCGCCTGCCAACGCGCAATGACGGTCGCGGCGGGACTCGCGCTGGCCGCGGCGCTGCTCGCCGCCAGCGCACCGGCGCCCGCCGGGCTGACAGCATTTTCTTCGGCCAACACGGGCGAACCACCGCCGCCGTGGCAACTGTTCACGCTGCCGAAGCAGCCGCGTCATACCCGCTATGAGATCGTCGCCCTCGACGGCGTCACGGTGCTGCGGGCGACGGCCGAGGCCTCGTATGCCAACCTGATACATGCGCTAAGCAATGAACCTGCGCGGCGTCTGCGCTGGCGCTGGCGCGTCGAGCAGCCGGTCGAGGGTTCGGATCTGACGCGCAAGTCCGGCGATGACGTGCCGGCGCGGATTTGCGCACTTTTCGACGTGCCGCTGGAGCGGCTGCGGTTCGGAGACAGTCTGATCATCGTCCTCGCCCGCGCGCTATTCAACGTGCAGTTGCCCCCAGCCGCGATCTGCTACGTCTGGGATCAGCAACTGCCCGCTGGCACTTGGCTCGCCAATGCCTACACCGATCGCGTGCAGATGCTCGTCCTTCGTCGCGGCAACTACGGCCGCTGGTTCGACGAGTCGCGCGATCTGGCCAGCGACTTCGCACATGCGTTCGCCTACGAGGCGAGCGAAGGCGTGCCGCCGTTGGCCGCCGTCGGCGTGTCGTCGGACGCCGACAACACGGGCGGCCGCGCGCTCGCCTACTTCGGCGACATCGTGCTGGAGGGACGATGAGCACCGCACGGCTGCTGAAAGGTGCTCGACTTTCTCTTGCGGGCGCCGTCCGCGGGCCGAAGGGGACCCAGTGAGCGCGCAGTTGCTGCTGATCGGTGGTGGTCATGCCCACCTCGGCGTGCTCGAAGTGCTGGCCAAACGGCAACGCACCGGCATCGACGTGACACTGGTATCCACGCACGATCACCAGGTGTACTCGGGCATGTTGCCGGGCCATCTGGCGGGCCATTATTCGCTCGAGCAGTGCTCGATTCCGCTCGATCCCGTTGCCGAAGCGGCGCAGGCCGATTTTGTTCGGGCCCGGGTTACGCAGCTTGATCTGAAGCAGCGCATCGCGGTGACCGAAGGCGGCGGCGTGCTGCCTTTCGATGTGGTGTCGATCGATATCGGCCCGGCGCCCGATTACAAGACGATTCCTGGCCTCGAACATGCGCTGTCGGTGCGGCCGATCGATGAGTTGCTGGCTGCCTGGCGCACGCTCGAACTGCGCTTTGCCGGCACGCCATTGACGCAGACCCTGGCCGTGCTCGGCGGCGGCGCCGCTGGCACCGAGATCGCCGCCGCACTGGCTCATCGCGCCCGCCAGGCGGAACTGAAACTGAAGCTGACGCTGATCACCGGACGCGCCGGGCTGCTGCCGGACCTGCCGAAAGCGGTGCGCCGGCTCATGCGCCGGCGGCTGATGGCGCTCGGCGTGCGCGTGATCGAGGCCGATGCCGAATCGGTGCGGCCGAACGCGGTGACGATTCACGCCGCCGGCGAATTCCACGCCGACTTCATGATCGCTTCGATCGGCACTGCGGCGGCGCGCTGGCCCGCCGAAGCAGGACTGAAGTGCAACTCGCGCGGCTTCATCGAAGTCAATGCGCACCTGCAGTCGGTATCGCACCCGTTCGTTTTCGCCGCCGGCGACTGCGCCTCGATGGTCGGCCATCCGCATCCGAAAAGCGGCGTCTATGCCGTTCGCGCCGGCCCGCCGCTGGCGGAAAACCTGCTGCGCATGCTGACCCAACGCAGTCTCCTCAACCATCGGCCGCAGAAGCGGGCGCTTTATCTGCTGAGCGCCGGCGAGCAATATGCGGTCGGCGTCTGGGGCCCGGTCGTGTTCGACGGGAAGTGGGTCTGGCGCTGGAAAGACCGGATCGATCGCCAGTTCGTCCACCGCTACAACCCGCGCGTTTGACGCCAGCGATAATCCGAAGGCAGCGTCCGGACATCATGCAAGGAGTGGCGATGACCATCCTCATGTATGCGCTCATTGCGATTATCGCGCTGGCCATGCTGGTGCTGCTGGCCGGACAGGCTGGCTGGTTCGCCGGCAGCACGCCGGCTGGTCTGGGCGTTCGTGACGGCCGACTGAAAGCGCCGTCGCGCACGCCGAACAGCGTCAGCAGCCAGGCCGATCTGCACAGCGGCGGTGCGGCGCTGGTCGACTACGCGCGCATTGCGCCGTTCGCCGCCACCGATACCGCGGCGACGATGGCGCGCCTGCGCGACATCGTCGAACGAATGCCCGCCGCGCGCATTGTCGAGGCGCGGCCCGATTACCTGTATGCGCAGTTCACCACACGCTGGCTGAAGTTCGTCGATGACGTCGAGTTCTGGGCATCGCCGGCCGAGCGCGTGATCCACGTTCGCTCGGCATCGCGCATCGGTCGCAGAGATCTCGGCGCCAACCGGGCACGCAT
>JBFINI010000271.1:0-5061 GCA_041611275.1 Burkholderiaceae bacterium | reverse complement strand
GTGTTCTTGCTTCAGCAGCAACGCGAGCTGCCGGCGCTGAGCCTGCTGCTGACGACCGCGTTGGCTGCGCTGGCACTGGGCGCGCTGGCCTGGCGTGCCCGGGTTGGGCACGGGCGCGAAGTCAGCGCGCCGCTGGCGTTCGCCGTCATGCTTGCGGCGGCGGCAGCGCGGGGTTTTGCTTACGCCGCGGCACAGGCGCACGGGCGGCTGGCGATCGCCCTGTCTGGCGCTGACGAAGGCCGCGACATCGAAGTCATCGGCGTGATCGCCGGTTTGCCTTCAGTCACTGACCGAGGCGTGCGTTTCGAATTCACGGTCGAGCAGGCGCATAAGAGCGCCGCGGCAATTCCGCCGCGGCTGTCGCTGGCTTGGTATTCGCCGCTGGCGCGGGTCGCGCCGGGTGAACGCTGGGCGTTCACGGTGCGGTTGCGCCGTCCGCACGGCGCATTCAATCCTGGCGGTTTTGACCTCGAGGCGTGGTTGTTCGAGCGCAACCTGCGCGCCAGTGGTTATGTGCGCGAACAGCCGGCGGCGCAGCGGCTGGCGCCGATGGTCTGGTCGGTGCAAAGCGCGATCGACCGCGCGCGCGCCGAGTTGCGCTCGCGGCTGCAGCTACAGCTTGGCGAACGCCGTTTTGGCGGCGTGCTGATCGCGCTGGTGCTCGGCGACCAGCGGGCGATCAGCGAAGCGGACTGGCAACTGTTCAACCGCACTGGCATTTCGCACCTGGTCAGCATCTCCGGGCTGCACATCACGATGATTTCCGGCCTGATGGCCCTGCTCACCAGCAGCTTGTGGCGGCGCTCCGCGCGGACTTTGGCATGGGCACCGGCGCAGACTGCCGCCGCGGTGGCCGCGGTCATCACCGCGCTGCTGTACTGCCTGCTGGCTGGCTGGGGCGTGCCGGCGCAGCGCACTTTTTATATGCTGGCGACGGTTGCGCTGGCATCGTGGTTTCGGCTCGGCACGCGGCCGGCAACGACCCTGGCGCTTGCCGCCGCCGTCGTCTGCTTGCTCGATCCCTGGGCCGTGATCGCGCCAGGATTCTGGCTGTCGTTCGGCGCGGTGGCGGCCATCCTGCTGACGATGTCGGGGCGACCGGCGCTGCGCGGCCGTCGCTGGCGGGTGCGGCTGCGCGAGGCCGGCCGTGTGCAGGTCGCCGTTACTCTGGCGCTGGTGCCGCTGACTGCGGCGCTGTTCCAGAACATCGCCGTCGTGTCGATCCTCGCCAATGCGGTGGCGATTCCGCTGGTCAGCCTGCTGGTCACGCCACTGGCGCTGATCGCCGGCCTGTGCGTGCTGCTGCCCGAGCCGATCTCCGCCCTGGCGGTGCCGTGCCTGGCAGTTGCGCATGCGGCGTTGGTCGCGCTGCACGCATTTCTCGCCGCGCTGAGTGCGCCGGCCTGGGCCAGTGTCTCCTTGCCGGCGCCGCCGTGGTGGACGCTGGCACTGGCCGTGCTCGGCGTGACCTGGCTGTTGTCGCCGCCGGGCTGGCCTTTGCGCTGGGCGGGTGCGGTGTGGCTGCTGCCAATGCTGCTATGGCCGCCGCAGCGGCCCGCGGCCGGAGCGCTTTGGGTGACCGCGCTCGATGTCGGGCAGGGCACGGCGGTGCTGGTCGAGTCTGCCACGCACGGTCTTCTCTACGACGCCGGCCCCCGCTACACGGGAGGGGCCGACGCCGGCGGCCGCATCGTGCTGCCCTATCTGCGCTGGCGCGGCATCGACGCGCTCGACCTGCTGGTGGTATCGCATCTGGATAGCGACCATTCCGGCGGCGCCGCCTCGATCCTGGCCAGCACGAGGATCGGTAGTGTGCTGACGTCGATCGATGCGGGTCATGCGGCCCTGCGCGGCGCGCGCGCGGTCACCCGCTGCGAAGCCGGCCAGCGCTTCGACCTTGGTCTGATGCGGATCGAAGTGCTGCGCCCACTGGCGACGGACTACGCGCAACCGCGGCTGCCGAGCAACGCGTCGAGCTGCGTGCTGCGCGTGCAGCTGGGATCGACGCGCCTGCTGCTGACCGGCGATCTGCCGGCGCGTGAGGAGGCCGAACTGGCCGGGCGCGAGAAGGACCTGCGGGTCGACTGGCTGTCGGTGCCGCATCACGGCAGCCGCAGTTCGTCGAGCGAAGCATTGCTGGCGGCGACACGCCCGACCTGGGCCAGCGTACAGGCCGGCTACCGCAATCGCTTCGGTCATCCCGATCCGCAGATCGTTGCCCGCTACATGGCACGCGGCGTGCATATGGTGCGGAGTGATGAATCAGGCGCGGCGCAATGGCGATTTCACAGCGATGGCAAGGTCGAAATGCACCGATGGCGTGCATCGGCGCACCGTTATTGGCACATCCGTTCCGCCGCGGACGCGGCCGGTGGCGAGTCGACGGGCGAGATGGAGAGCGCGCCGATCGATCCCGGCGCCTGGGTGGCCGAGCCGCTGGCGCCCAACTGAGCTGCCTCAAGCGCAAAGGTCGCGATTCGAATGCGCCGCCGCGGCTGAAGATGTTCGGCGCGGCGCGAAGCTGGCTTACGGGGCGGCACGCAGGCGCGGCGAAGATCGCGGGTGGGCTCGCGGCGGCCGGTGGTAGCGTTACGCTCATGAAGTCCGCTTTCGACGAAATGTTCACCGCTGCGGGGACTGCGCGCGCGCACTATCGCGACTTCGAGACCTGGCTTGCCGGCCAGAGCGACGATACGATGGCCAACAAGCGCGCCGAGGCCGATCTGGTCTTTCGCCGCGTCGGCATCACCTTTGCCGTTTACGGGGAGGCGGCGGGCACCGAAAGGTTGATTCCGTTTGACGTCATTCCCCGCGTGATTCCGGCGGCTGAGTGGCGCCAGCTCGAAGCGGGCCTGCGCCAGCGCGTGCGCGCGTTGAACCTGTTCCTGCACGATGTGTATCACGCGCAGGACATCATCCATGCTGGCAAGGTGCCGGCCGACCAGATCTTCAAGAATTCGCAGTATCGCGCCGAGATGCACGGCATCGACGTGGCCGGTGGCATCTATTCGCATATCGCCGGCATCGATATCGTCCGTGCTGGCGAGGGCGAGTACTTCGTGCTCGAAGACAACCTGCGTGTGCCCAGCGGTGTGTCGTACATGCTGGAAAACCGCAAGATGATGATGCGGTTGTTCCCGGATCTGTTTGCCCGCAACAAGGTGGCACCGGTGGCGCACTATCCGGACGTGCTGCTGGAGAACCTGCGCTCGGTGGCGCCGCAGGGCGTGTCCGATCCGCTGGTCGTCGTGCTGACTCCCGGCATGTACAACTCGGCGTACTTCGAGCACGCGTTCCTGGCGCAGCAGATGGGCGTCGAGCTGGTCGAAGGCCAGGATCTTTTCGTTCAGGATGACGCCGTGTTCATGCGCACCACACGCGGGCCGCAGCATGTCGATGTCATCTACCGGCGCGTCGACGACGACTTTCTCGATCCGCTGGTGTTCCGGCCCGATTCGACGCTCGGCGTTCCCGGCCTGTTGAGCGCCTACCGCGCCGGCCGCGTCACGCTGGCCAATGCGATCGGCACCGGGATTGCCGATGACAAGTCGATCTATCCGTATGTGCCGGACATGATCGAGTTCTATCTGGGCGAAAAACCGTTGCTCGCCAACGTGCCGACCTACAAGTGCCGCAATCGCGACGAGATGGAGCACACGCTGGCGCACCTGCCCGAGCTGGTGGTCAAGGAGGTGCACAACGCCGGCGGCTACGGAATGCTGGTCGGTCCGGCGGCGACACGCGACGAAATCGAGCAGTTCCGCGACAAGATTCGCCAGGACCCGGCCAACTTCATCGCCCAGCCGACGCTAGCGCTGTCGACCTGCCCGACCTACGTCGAGTCCGGCATCGCGCCACGCCACATCGACCTGCGGCCTTATGTGCTGTCGGGCAAGGCGATATCAATTGTCCCCGGCGGACTCACCCGCGTGGCGCTGCGCGAAGGTTCGCTGGTGGTGAACTCGTCGCAGGGCGGCGGCACCAAGGACACGTGGGTGCTGGAGCGCTAGATGCTGAGCCGCACGGCAGACCACCTGTTCTGGATGGCGCGTTACATCGAGCGCGCAGACAAGCACGGCAAGGCCGTGCTTGCGGCGAAGGCTCACCTGCGCGCAGCGCAGGTTAATTCGCGGCGCGCCGGCCGCAGCCAAAACACCGGGCGGTGTGCCGACCGGTGCTTGAGGCCCGGGGGAAGGCATGCTTAGCCGCACGGCGGATCACTTGTTCTGGATGGCTCGCTACATCGAGCGGGCCGAGAACACCGCGCGCATGCTCGATGTCAATATGTCGACATCGTTGCTGCCGCAGTCGGCGGAAGTGGCCGAGCGCGGCTGGCGGGCGATGCTGGGCATCTCAGAGCTGCAGGAGGCGTTCAATGCCAAGTACGCGCTGCTGACGGCGCGCGATGTCCTCGACTTCATGGTTCTCGATCCGACCAATTCATCCTCGATCTACTCGTGCATGCAGGCGGCACGCGAGAACGCGCGCGCGGTGCGCGGCGTGCTCACGACCGAAGTGTGGGAGGTGCATAACGATACCTGGTTGCAGCTGCAGAAGCGGCTCAGGGACCGCGCGCTCGAGCGTGATCCGCAGCAGCTGTTCGAATGGGTGAAGTACCGCTCGCACGTATCGCGCGGCGTGACGATCGGCACGATGCTGAAGGACGAGGCGTTCTTCTTCATCCGCCTCGGCACCTTCCTCGAACGCGCCGACAACGCGGCGCGGATCCTCGACGTCAAGTTCCACGACGGCGGCGACGCACGGGAACTGATTCCGCCCGACCGCGGCAATGGCAACGGCTCGGCCAACCAACGCGACTTCTACTACTGGGCGGCAGTGTTGCGTTCGGTGTCGGCCTTCGAGATCTACCGCAAGGTCTACCGTGACGTGATCACGCCCGAGCGGGTCGCCGAGCTGCTGATCCTGCGCGGCGACATGCCGCGCTCGCTGGCCGCCTGCGTCAACGAAGTCTGCGAGAACCTCGAAATGGTGCGCAACAGCCGCTCGGAAGAGACCGAGAGGCGCGCCGGTTTGCTGCGCGCCGAGCTGCGCTACGGCCGC
>JBFINI010000270.1:0-5065 GCA_041611275.1 Burkholderiaceae bacterium | reverse complement strand
GAAGGTCGAAGGTTCAAATCCTTCCCCCGCAACCAAATAAGATAAGTAGTTAACAAAGGAAGAGCCGCTCAATCGAGCGGCTCTTCTGCATTCTGAACCGGTCAGTTCATCGCCGGCTCTCTCCGCGGACTCGAAAGTCAGGCGGCATCGGCAGGCTACTGTATATTTATGCAGTATGCCGTCGCCGTTTACCTGTCCGTCGTGCCGCGCAAGCGACTTCGAACAGGTCGTTGTGCGAATGCCCAGCGGCACCCTGCGGCAGACGGATTTCTTCTGCTGTCGCGCCTGCCGCATCGTCTTCTTCGATCCGACCACCTTTCATGCCGGACGGCCTGCAGGGTCGGCGTCCTTGACGCCGAATCTCAAGACTTATGGCAAGTGAACGCAGGGCAGGCAGCGCGGCTCGAGCCCATCGATGAGCGCTTCTGCTGATTCGATCGATGTCGCCTGCAAGCGCGGCTGCCTGGCCAACCTCAATGCGCAGCAGCGCGCCGCCGTCGAGCACGGTGTCGACGGGGAAATGGCGCGCCCGCTGCTGGTGATTGCCGGCGCCGGCTCGGGCAAGACCAGCACGCTGGCGCACCGGGTCGCCGCGCTGATCGACCGCGGCGCCGATCCGCGCGAAATGCTGCTGCTGACCTTCTCGCGCCGCGCGGCGGCGGAGATGATTCGCCGCGTCGAGTACATCATCGGCGCGATGAAGACAACGCGCGCGGCGCAAGCGGCATCATCGCTGTTGTGGGCCGGTACCTTCCATGCCATCGGCGCCCGCCTGCTGCGCGAGTACGCCGAGCGCATTGGCATCAGTCCCGATTTCACCATTCACGACCGCGAGGATTCGGCCGATGTGATGAACCTCGTCCGGCAAGAACTCGGCCGCTCGGCCACGGCCAAGCGCTTTCCGCTGAAGGGCACCTGCCTGGCGATCTACTCAAAGACAGTCAATACCGAGGAATCTTTGAGCGCGGTCCTGGCAACGAGCTTCCCCTGGTGCGCCGCCTGGGAAGCCGAACTGAAGCAACTGTTTGCCGCCTACGTCGCAGCGAAGCAGCGACAACAGGTGCTCGACTACGACGATCTGCTGCTGTACTGGGCGGCGATGATGGCCGACGGTTCACTCGGCGCCGAGATCGGTGCCCGCTTCCGGCATGTGCTGGTCGATGAATACCAGGACACCAACCGACTGCAGGCCGTCGTGCTGCTGGCACTGAAGCCGGATGGGCGCGGGCTGACGGTGGTCGGCGACGACGCCCAGGCCATCTATTCGTTTCGCGGCGCGACGGTGCGCAACATCCTCGATTTTCCGAAACAGTTCCAGCAGTCGGCCACGGTCATCACGCTGGAGCAGAACTACCGCTCGACCCAGCCGATCCTCGCCGCCTCAAACGGGGTGATCGACCTGGCCCGCGAGCGCTTCACCAAGAATCTGTACACGGAAAGAGAGGCAGGAGGGCGGCCGCTGCTGGTGTCGGTCGCCGATGAGGCCGCACAGGCGCGATATGTCGTCGACCAGGTGCTGGAGCAGCGCGAAGGCGGGCTGGGGCTGCGTGCGCAGGCGGTGCTGTTCCGCGCCTCGCAGCACAGCCTGCAGCTCGAACTGGAGCTTGGTCGGCGCAACGTACCGTTCGTAAAGTTCGGTGGCCTGAAGTTTCTCGAGGCGGCCCACGTCAAGGATCTGCTCGCCTGCCTGCGCTGGGCGGAGAACCTGCTCGACCGCGTCGCCGGTTTCCGCGTGCTGCTGCTGCTGCCAGGCGTCGGGCCGAAGACGGCAGCGCGCTCGCTTGACGAGATGGCGGCGTCGAGCGATCCGCTCGACGCCTTGCTGCGATTCGCAGCGCCTGCAGCCGGCGGCAGCCATTGGCGCGCGCTCGCCGAACTCGTACAGACACTTCGCTCGGCGAACAGCAGCTGGCCGGCGGAACTGGCGCTGGCGCGCCGCTGGTACGAGCCGCAGCTCGCGCGTCTGCATGACAACGTCGAGGCGCGGCTGGCCGACCTGGCGGCGCTGGAGAACATTGCCGGCGGCTATCCATCGCGCGAACGTTTCCTGACCGAGCTGACGCTGGACCCGCCGGAGGCGACCAGTGACCATGCGGGCACGCCGCTGCTCGATGATGAGTATCTGACGCTGTCGACGATCCACTCGGCCAAGGGCCAGGAGTGGGGCGCCGTTTACGTGCTCAATGCAGTCGACGGTTGCATTCCATCGGACCTGGCCACCGGCACGCCGGCGGAGATCGAGGAGGAGCGGCGGCTGCTGTACGTGGCGATGACGCGGGCCAAGGATCACCTTCACGTGCTCGTGCCGCAGCGCTTCTACGTGCATCAGCAGGCAACGAGCGGCGACCGGCACGTGTATGCGTCGCGCACGCGCTTCATTCCGTCTCAGATCGAGGCGCTGTTCGAGGCGCGGGCCTGGCCGCCTCCGCAGGCCGGCAATGCCGCCGCCGCGCAAGGTACGCCGGCGCCGGCGATCGACGTTGCGGCGCGCATGCGCGAACGGTGGCGGTAGCAAGCCCGGTTCGGCTCTTCTTCCGCTGCGAAAGACGGGCCGGGGCGAGGGACTGGTGCAATCCCGTTACATTTCCGCGCTTGCGCCTAGGGATCAACCGTGACCGCCCTTCCGCCGCGCACGCTGTGGCTGCGTTTGTTCCTGCCGTTCGCGGCCGGCTATCTGCTCTCGTATCTGTTCCGGACCTCCAACGCGGTCATCGGCCCGGTCCTGGCGCAGGACCTGTCACTGCCGGACCATTCGCTGGGCCTGCTGACCAGCACCTATTTCCTCGCTTTCGGCGCGGCGCAGTTGCCGCTGGGCATCCTGCTCGATCGCTTCGGGTCGCGGCGCGTTGAATCGATTCTGCTGCTGATCGCCGCTTCCGGCGCCATCGTCTTCGCGCTGGCCGACGATCTTGCCGGCCTGGCCTGGGGCCGCGCGCTGATCGGGCTCGGCGTCTCCGCGTGCCTGATGGCTGCCTTCAAGGCCTTCAACCAGTTCTTTGCACCAGATCACCAGGGCTCGTTGATCGGCTGGATCATGGCCGCCGGCGGGCTGGGTGCCGTTTTCGCGGCGCAACCGCTTGAAACTGCGCTCGGCTTCGCCGGTTGGCGCGAGGTGATGCTCGGGCTTGCTTCAGTCACCGTATTGGTAGCGCTGATCCTCTGGCGGGTGGTGCCAGACAAGGACGAGCCAGCGCACGGCGCTACCCTGACCGACCAGCTGGCCGGCATCCGGCAGGTGATAACGGACCGCCCCTTCTGGCGTTACGCGCCGATGGTGACGATGAGCATCGGCGGATTCATGGCGATCCAGGGGCTTTGGGTGTCGCGCTGGATGGCCGAGGTCGAGGCCATGGGACGTCAGCAGATCGCACAGCAACTCACGGTGCTGAATTCCGCGATGCTGGCCGGCTGCCTGTTCATGGGCTTCATGACGACGCGACTAATCCGGCGCGGCATCCCGGCGGCGTCGATCCTCAGGGTCGTCGCCATCGTGTACGTGCTCGTTTTCGCCGCCATCAACGGGCTCGCCGGTCACGGCCAGAACTGGCTATGGGCGTTGCTGGCCTTCGTCTATCCGTTGAGCAACATCGCCTACACGATCGTGGCGCAGTCACTGCCGTTGGCGCTGTCGGGCCGCGCCAACACGGCCCTGAACCTCACCGCGTTCATCGGCGCGTTCGGCCTGCAGTGGAGCATGGGTGTCGCTGTCGATGCGCTGCAGGCCGCTGGTTGGAGTGCCAGTGGAGCCTATCGGGCGACCTTTGGGCTGGTCTTTGTCTTGCAACTGGCGGCGGTGGCGTGGATGGTCGTCTCCGCGACAGGCCGCGGCGTCGAGAAGCAGTTGCCTTCGGGGTAGCGCGGACGAGAAAGCGCCGTCCCTCGCGGCGCAGATGTCGAATGTTCGCCCGTAAATCCGCCGCAGGCGGGTAGGGTTTGTGTTGCTGATTTCCGCTGCAATTCACTCGTGGCTGCATCCAGTTCGGCGGCAGCCGAGGGGAAACCGGGTGGAAAGCAGCAATGGCAGACGATTGGCAACCGACGGTAAGGCAGCCTCGCCCAGTTGAGGCGGATGCGCGGCCATCGCCAGACCGCGATCCGATTGCGCTGGGCGCGCATCTGCTGACCTCGCGCCGCGGTTATCGGCATCACGGTATCTACGCGGGCAACGGTCGCGTTGTGCACTATGCGGGACTGTCGAGCGCATGGCGGCGCGGACCGGTCGAAGAAGTTCCACTGGCGCGGTTCGCCGCCGGCCGACCGGTGTGGATCAAGACGTCGACGCAAGCGCGCTATTCGGGCGCCGCGGTCGTCGCCCGTGCCCGCTCACGGCTTGGGGAAGACCGCTACCGGATCACCACCAACAATTGCGAACATTTCTGCGCCTGGTGCATCGACGGCGCGCCGCGCAGCGAGCAGATTGAATCGCTTTTCGGTGGGCCGCTCGAGACGCTGCTGCGCCGGCTGCTTGGTATCGTGCGTCGTCGCCGCGGCCACGCGAAGGACCGATCCGCCGACGCAGTGGTCGCTTGAACGCAGAGGGCGCCCGCTGACGCATGAGCCGCGATGCCGCTCAGTGCCACAGTGCGGCAAGCTGGCGGCTTAACTCCTCGCTCGATCGCGCCGGCAGCTGACAACTGCCGTGCTGGCAGAGATAGGCGCAACCAGCCTGGCGGCCAGCGAGCAGCGGCACCGCATCGGTCATGCCGCTGACGATCGTCAGCAACGGGGCGAACTCGGCGCGCGCCGGTGCGAAGGCATCGTCTGCCTGCGGCGCGCTCGGCAGCGCCAGCTCCGCGCCGCGCTCGTCGAGCAGGCGCGCCAGCAGCAGGCCCGGCGCCGCCGAAGGGGCCTTCTCGAGCAACGCGGCCTGGCGCTCGACCGCCTGCCGTGCAACGTCGGTCCAGTCGGCGCGGTCGTAAACGGTCCCCAGGCGCAACAGCAGCTCGCAAGCCGCCGCCATGCCGGACGGCACGGCGCCGTCGAACAGATCGCGCGCGCGCAGCGGCAGCAGGCCTTGTTCGCCGTCGACAAAGCCGGCGTCGTCGTGGAAGCGCTCGATGATCTG
>JBFINI010000269.1:0-5066 GCA_041611275.1 Burkholderiaceae bacterium | reverse complement strand
TCCTGGCCCGATGTTTGTTACGTTGGAACAGCACAGGAGCGAGACTGCGCGGACGATGTGTTGCCGCAATTACCGGCGCGGCGGATTCAATCGCAAATGAAATATCGCGCGCAGGCGTTGCGAATCGAGCACGGCCCAGCCGATCGACGAAGGAATGCGCCGGCTGGCGCGCGGTCTGCCGCCACGCTGCGGACCGGCAGTCGGCGGTCTAGCGTCGCCTGTCCCCGCGTCAGCGCCCGCGAATCCGTTCGTGCGAGTTTCAGCCTGCGCGCCGCAAGCTACGCTACGCGCCCGCCCAATGAATGCCCCGCCTTGATTCCGTCAGTCGTCGCCACGCCGTGGCGTCATCACCTGCTGAAGCTGCTGTCGCTACGGCCAACGCTCGCCGCCAACGATCTGCTGCGCAACGCCACCTACCGCCGGCTGTGGACGTCGATCCTCATCAGTTCATTCGGCAACCAGGTAACGATGCTGGCGCTGCCGCTGACCGCGGCAGTGCTGCTGCAAGCCACGCCATTACAGATGGGCTTGCTCACGGCAATCGAGGTCTTGCCGTTCGTGCTGTTCTCGTTGCCCGCCGGCGTCTGGCTCGATCGCGTGCGCAAACTGCCGGTCTATGTGGCCGGCGAGTCGCTGCTGGCGGCGATCGTGGCGACGGTGCCGCTGGCATGGTGGTTCGGCTGGTTGTCGATGACCTGGTTATATGTCGTCGGCTTTGCCATCGGCGTCGTGCACACGATTGCCGGCAGTGCGGCGCAGATCGTGCTCACGCAGATCGTGCCGCGCACACGGCTGGTCGAGGCGCATGCCAAGAACGCGCTGGCCAACTCGGGCGCGGAGGTCGCCGGGCCCGGCGCTGCCGGCGCCCTGATCAAGTTCACCGGCGCGCCGCTGGCACTGCTGGCCGACGCGGTGCTGCTGGCCGTCTCGGCGCTGATCCTGCGCGGAATCCGCGTCACTGAAGGACCCCGCCACGCGATCACGAACTTCTGGCCGGCGATGCGCGAGGGGCTGCGCTTCGTCGTCGGACATCGCCTGCTCATCACGATGGCGATCCTGGTCGGCCTCTGGCAGTTGTGCCAGCACGCGGCGCTGGTCGTGCAGATTCTTTTCGCCACCCGCCGGCTCGGACTGTCCGAGCAGGCCGTGGGGCTGTGTTACGTCGGCCTCGGCGCCGGCACGATCGTGGCAAGCCTGTACGGTGACCGCATCGCCCGCGCGCTCGGGCCTGGTCCGACGCTGATGCTGGGCTTTGCAGTATGCGGCGTCGGCTGGTTGCTCGGCGCGCTGGCACCGGTCTCGGCATGGGGTGTGGTGCTGTTTGCGCTGATGCTCGTGCTGTACGGCGTCGGCGCGGTGCTGATCTTCATCAACTTCCTCGCGCTGCGGCAGGCGGTCACGCCGGCACCGTTGCTCGGCCGCATGACCAGCACGGTGCGCTGGCTCATCCTGCTGCCTGCTGGTCCGGGCGCGTTGCTCGGCGGCTGGCTCGGCGAGCATGTGGGCCTGCGCGCCACGCTGTGCTTCGCCGGCGTCACCGTACTGCTCGTGGCCTGGGCCGCATGGCGTCAGGAGGTGATTCGCGGAACACGCACGCTGCCGACGCCTGAGGAAGCGCCCGGCAGCGCCGCCGCGCCGGCGCTCGCCGCAACCGCGGCAGTGGTGCCGGCCGCTGTACCGTTGACCGCAACCGCGGCCGACGCGTAAGCGACTCCGCCGTCGGGCCGTGCGTCGCCACGGCGCCGATGACCCGCGGCAAGGCAGCCGGCGCTGCCGACGCACGATCTCTATTCGGTTCCAACCCCGTCGTCAGCCAATGCGCACGCCGGTATTGATCCGCGCCCCATCGGCCCCATCTCATCGTTCATGCGGCCTTTCTTGGACCGCAGGGGAGGCGATGACATGAACTCAACCGGCGGCAACGCCGCACTCATTGAACCCGATCAATCGCTGGTCACCTTGACGCATGTGCTGTACGCGCTGCACGCGCTCGGGCTGGCGATCGGCGCCTTCGGCGCGGCCACCGTGATTGGCGCCTTTCTGTTCGGCTGGCCGTCGATCATCGCCGTGATCATCAACTACGTGAAACGCAGCGAGACGCGCGGCACCTGGCTCGAATCGCACTTCCGCTGGCAGTTGCGCACCTTCTGGTACGCGCTCGCCTGGGTGGTGCTGGCGGGAATCATCTTCCTGACCTTCATCGGCATCCCGCTGGCCTGGATCATGTTCTTCGTGCTCGGCCTGTGGGCCATCTACCGAATCGCGCGCGGCTGGCTGCGGCTGAAGGACCGCCAACCAATGCCAGTGCCGAACTGAACATCGCACGTTAGACGGTGCAGCGCCGGTCAGCGGCGCGGCACCGTCACCGGTTCAGCGGGCGATCGCCGCCTCGACGATGCCGCCCAGCGCCTTGCGCAGGTTCTCGGCCACCGCACACTGCGGCACGGCGTGTCGCTTGGCCAGGAAGACCGGATCGTTGTAGCCGAGCCAGACCACCGACGAGGCGTCTTCCCAGACCAGCGCCTTAAGCGGCAGATCGATGCCCACCGACTGCGCGCACTCCATGAACGGCGTGCCGCCCTGCGGATTGCCGAAAATGAGTAGTTCGGTCGGCCGCAGCGACTTGCCGATCTTGACCGCGCCCGCCGCATGATCGATGCGCGCGAAGACATTCAGGCCGCGCTGCTTGACGATGTCTTCGAGCCGATTCATGGTTTCCTTGGCCGCGTACGGGCTCTTGACCGCGATCAGTCCGTCAGCGGCGCTGGCCAGCGGGCTGACCGCCAGCAGGGCAATGGCAGTGAGATAGCGCAGGATCGTCATGCGTGGCTCCGTCTTGAGGAGTTCGGTGGGTACGGTGCGATGGCCCAAGCTGCCGGTGTCGTCACCGCGTGGCCGGACGAGGTCACGATAGACCAAAGATCGGCATCGCTCGCCGCCGCCACGTAACCACGGTAAGCAGTGGCCACAGCGCCGCCAGGCCGCGTGACACGGAACTAACGTTGGCCGAAGAAACGCTTCGCGCCGTGCGTGCAACCCGACCTGCGCGCAGCGCCGACAAAGTAAGCATTCAGGCAGGTTCGGCCCGCGCGATCAGTCCGCGCTTTTGCAGCAGCGGCTCGACCCCGGCATCACGGCCGCGGAAGGCGCGGTAAGCCTGCGCCGGCTCGAGCGTGCCGCCGCTCGAATAGATGAAGCGCAGCAGGCGTTCGGCCACCTCGCGATCGAACGGATCGCCAGCCTCGACGAAAGCCTGGTAGCCATCCGCGTCGAGCACCTCGGCCCACAAGTACACGTAGTAGCCGGCCGCATACTGGCCGGCAAACAGATGCTGGAAATGCGGCAGATGGTGATATGGGGCGATCGCGTCCAGCATGCCCAGTTGCGCCAGCGTGTCGCGCTCGAAAACGACGACGTCGAGGTCGTCGAAATCGGTGCGCGCGTGCAGCGCCATGTCGACCAGTGCGCTGGCCGTGTAGCCGACCGTCTCGAAGCCCTGGTTCAGGCGCATCGCGCGCGGCATCCGCTCGATCAACACCTCGGTAATCGGTTCGCCGCTGGCGTGATGGCGCGCGTGCCGTTTCAGCACCGCGGGCTCAAGGGCCCAGTGTTCGAACAGTTGCGACGGCAGCTCGACGAAGTCGCGCAGCACGCGCGTGCCTGACAACCGTTCGTAGGTAACGCTCGACAGCAATCCGTGCAGGCCGTGGCCGAACTCGTGAAACAGCGTGCGCACGTCGTCGAGCGACAGCAACGCCGGTTCGCCAGGAGGCGGCTTGGCGAAGTTCGAGGTGTTGACGATGATCGGCAACACCTCGCCGCGGCTGCGCGACTGCAGGCGAATCGAACTCATCCAGGCGCCGCTGCGTTTGCCCGGCCGCGCAAAGTTGTCGAACAGGAACAGGCCGACCGTCGAACCGTCGCTGCGCCGCGCCTCGTAAACGCGCACCTCGGCGTGGTGCCGTGGCAGATCATCGCGTTCGACGAAGGTCACGCCGAACAATCGCTGCGCGCAATCGAACAGCGCCGCCAGCATGTTCTCCAGCGAGAAGTACGGCTTCAGCTCGGCATCATCGATCGCGAAGCGGCTGCGCCGCAGGCGTTCGGCATAGAAGCGCCAGTCCCACGCGCTGAGTTTCGTCGGCCCGCCGCTTGCCGCTGCCAGCGCTTCGAGCTGCGCCTGCTCCTCAGCGGCGCGTCGCCTGGCCGGTTGCCACACCGCGTCCAGCAGTTGCTGCACCGCCGGCCGGCTGCCGGCCATGCGATCGGCCAGCGCGTAGTCAGCGAAGCATTCGAAGCCGAGCAGGCGCGCCTGCTCGGCGCGCAACTGCAGGATCTCGCGAGTGAGGGCCCGGTTGTCATGCGGGCCGCCATTGGCGCCCCGGTTTTTCCACAGCCTGAACGCCCGCTCGCGCAGGTCGCGCCGTTCAGAGAAGGTCAAAAATGGCACGACCATCGATCGCGACAAGGTGATCGCCGCCTCCTGCGGCCGGCTGCGCGCCTGCGCGGCGGCCCTTGCCGCGGCGATCAGCGACGGCGGCAGGCCGGCAAGATCAGCCTCGCTTTCCAGCCATACGCACTGCTGCTCCTCGGCCAGCACGTTCTGCGCGAATTGCGTCATCAGCGAAGCAAGTCGCTCGACGATCTCACCCAGGCGTCGTTGATCGGGCCATGTCAACTGGGCGCCGGCGAGCACTGCATCGCGATGCCATCGTTCGATCAGCCGCTGCTGCTCGTTGTTCAACCCGAGCGATTCGCGGCGTTGGTGCAGCGAATCGAGCCGCGCGAACAGCCGCGTATCGCGCTGGATCTCCGCCCAGTGCGCGGCCAGACGCGGCGACAACGTCCGCTCGGCCGCCTGCAGATCCGCTGAAGTGCACGAACCGCAAAGGCTGCGGAACACGGGTTCGATACGGGCCAGCAGGCGGCCACTGACATCGAGCGCAACGGCCGTGTTCTCGAAGGTCGGCGCCGCGGCCTGCGATGCGATTTGTTCGATTTCGTCGCGATGCGCTGCCAACGCCACATCGAACGCCGGCTCGAAGTCGCCCGCGGTGATCGACTCG